>NZ_JAKGTG010000031.1:0-53166 GCF_022324845.1 Clostridium sp. YIM B02506 | reverse complement strand
CTAGTTAGAGTTTTCAACATAGAAATAAATATTCGTATTTATTTCTATGGTTTTATAATACGAGGAAATTATACACATTATTGCTGTAGCAATCCGACGTAGGAGTGGTTGCGTTAAATTCATTTATTAGACATGAAATACTCCTAAAGAATAAAAAAACAAGAAAATTGAGCGCCTGCCAGTTTTTCCTCACATGCGTTTGGAAAGGCAGATGCGCAAAAAAAGTCGACGGCTCATAATCGCCTTGGCGACTTTTTTATTTACATTTACATTTAAATAAGTAATTAGTTAAATAGGCTAAAGATTAGGCAAAACAACAGGCTAAACACTTTATTATATAAGAGACTAGGTACAAGGGCCCAAGATGAGGCCCAAGATAGGGGTCAAGACGAACTTTGATGTGGTAGACGCTTCTTTCAGCATCAGTCTAATCTTTTATTGATAGAAGTTAAAAGGAATTTGATGGAGCTTGAGAGGAAGCTCCTACAGGGAAGAAGCTAAAAGGAATCTAATGAAGGCTGGGGAACGCCTTCTACAGGGCAGGAGTGCAGAAGTTAAAAGGAATTTAATGAGCCTTGAGGAGAAGGCTCTACAGGGCAGAGGTGCACTGCTAATCGGTAGACACGCACTGCTGATCTGTAGAAGTTCGAAGAACTTCATCAAATTCCTTCTCTTCCTCAGCGTCAATCTAATCCTTTATTAATAAAGTTAAAAGGAATTTAATGAAGCTCTTGAGAAGAAGAGCTTCTACAGAATAGAAGTTAAAAGGAATCTAATGAAGGCTGGGGAACGCCTTCTACAGGATAGAAGTGCACAAGTTAAAAGGAATTTAATGAGCCTTGAGGAGAAGGCTCTACAGAATAGAAGTGCAGAAATTTAGAAGTTTAGAAAAACAGAACATCAGAACATCAGAACATCAGAAGTTGAGAAAAATTTTTAAATGGAAATAGGAATTTAATAAGATTGAGTAAAAGCGCTTACAATACGAATTATTACAATTGAATATATAATTAAAATACGTCACATAACGAAAGAAAAATGATTTTTGGCATATTTAGTTGACTTTTTTGAAGCTCAATGGTAATCTTAGGTTGAAATAAGGTCTAAGTTAGCAGTACATGTGATATAAATTTAAATCCAATTTTACTTTGATTTTTCAAAGTCTGTTGGATAAATTTCATGCTTCATATTACTGTAAAAATACAATTGGGGGTTTATCATGTCAAAGATAAAAACTATATTTGTGGAAAAAAAATCTGGCTTTGAAGTTGAGGGAAAAGGCTTATATGAAGACTTTACCAGTAATCTATTAATTGAAGGAATAAAATCAGTAAGAGTTATAAACAAATACACAGTTGGTGATTTACAAGAAAAGTTTGAAGAAAAAGCTATAAACTCAATATTTTCCGAACCAATGGTAGATAAAGTTTCTTTAGAGAAAATTAACTTAAAAAGTGATGAATGGGGATTTTGTGTAGAATATCTTCCAGGACAATATGATCAAAGAGCGGCATCTGCAGAAGAATGTTATGAAATATTAACAGCGGGAGAGAAGATTAAAGTAAAGTCTGCAAAGGTAATTATTATAAAAGGTGAACTATCAGAAGAAGATAAAGAAAAGATAAAATCTTATTATATAAATCCAGTTGATTCAAGAGAAGTTGAAATAAATTCAAGTGAGCTTTTCACAGTAAATTCAATTCCAGAAGATGTTAAAATCCTTGAGGGATTTATAGCATTAACTAAAGAAGGAATTGAAGCATTTCATAAAGAACTTTCCCTAGCTATGAGCCTAGAGGATCTTTTACTCATCCAAGAGTATTTTAAAGAAGAAAACAGAAATCCATATATTACAGAAATAAAGGTTATAGATACCTATTGGTCTGATCACTGTAGGCATACTACGTTTTTGACCACAATTAATAATATAGAAATTGAAGAAGGAACTTATAATAAAGCATTAATAAATAGTTTCGAGGAATATAGAAAATCAAGAGAATATGTTTATGGAGATTCAGAAAGAGATATATGTTTAATGGACATAGCTGTTTTAGCAACTAAGGAGCTTAGAAAAAAAGGTTTATTGAAGGATTTAGATGAGTCAGAAGAAATAAATGCTTGCTCAATTAAAGCTAAGGTTGAAACATATAAGGGCATTTTTGATTACTTAATAATGTTTAAAAATGAAACACATAACCACCCAACGGAGATAGAACCTTTTGGTGGTGCAGCTACATGCCTTGGTGGTGCTATAAGAGATCCACTTTCAGGCAGAAGTTACGTTTATCAAGCTATGAGAGTAACAGGAGCAGGTGATCCTACTGAAAATATCAAAGACACTTTAAAGGGAAAACTTCCTCAAAGAACTATAACTTTAGGTGCAGCTCATGGGTACAGTTCTTATGGTAACCAAATAGGTTTAGCTACAGGTCAAGTAGCTGAAATATACCATAACAACTACAAAGCTAAGAGGATGGAAATTGGTGCGGTTATAGCAGCTACTCCATTTGAAAATGTTAGAAGAGAAAGACCAAATCCAGGGGATATAGTAATACTATTGGGTGGAAGAACCGGAAGAGATGGAATAGGTGGAGCTACAGGTTCTTCTAAAGAACATACTGAAGAATCTATTGAAGTTTGTGGTGCAGAGGTTCAAAAAGGTAATGCACCAACAGAAAGAAAACTTCAAAGACTATTTAGAAAAAAAGAAGTTGCAAACCTAATTAAAAGATGTAACGACTTTGGAGCTGGTGGGGTTGCAGTTGCTATAGGAGAGTTAAGTGAAGGCTTAGATATAAATTTAGATAGAGTTCCTAAAAAGTATGACGGTTTAGATGGAACAGAACTTGCAATATCAGAGTCACAAGAAAGAATGGCAGTAGTTGTTGAAAAAGAGGATGCAGAAACTTTTATAAGGTATGCACAGGAAGAAAACATAGAAGCAACAATAGTTGCCGAGGTTACAGATAAAAAAAGAGTAAGAATGTTCTGGAGAGAGAATCTAATAGTAGATTTAAAGAGAGAATTTTTAGATACTAATGGGGCTAAAGCTTATACTGATGTTAAGGTAGATCTTCCAAAGGATAAGGCTTCTGTATTTAATAAAGAGGTTAAAGGAAGTAAGAGAGAAAACTTCCTAAAGGTTTTGGAGAGCTTGAATGTGGCTTCTCAAAAAGGATTGGTTGATAGATTTGATTCTACAATAGGAGCTAACACAGTTTTAATGCCTTTTGGTGGGGAAAGTCAATTAACTCCAGCAGAAGGAATGGCAGCTAAGGTTCCTACAGAGGATGGAACTTCTAAGGATGCTACACTTATGACTTTTGGATTTAATCCAGAGATTGGGGTATGGAGTCCATATCATATGGGATTTTATTCAGTAATAGAGTCACTTACTAAGATGGTTTCTATGGGAGGAGATTATAAGAAAACTTATTTAACCTTCCAAGAGTATTTTGAAAGACTAGGAACTAAAAAGGAAAGATGGGGCAAACCTTTTGGAGCTTTACTTGGAGCATTTAAGGTGCAAAAAGAATTAGGATTAGCTGCTATTGGGGGAAAAGATTCAATGTCAGGAAGTTTTGGGGATTTAGATGTACCTCCAACATTAGTATCTTTTGCAGTAGCTTTAGAAAAAGCAGACAATATAATATCACCAGAATTTAAAAATATTAATTCTAAATTAGTTTTAGTTAAAACCTCAAGAGATGATGAAGAGATGTTAAATTTTGAAGAGTTTAAAGCTAATATGGATAAAGTAGTTGAATTAATTAAAGTTAAAAAAGTTATATCTTCCTTTAGCATTAAGTTTGGTGGCGTTTCAGAAGCTTTAGTAAAAATGGCTTTAGGAAACGGAATAGGGGCTAAGGTTTGTAATCTTTCAGATGAAGAGTTATTTAATATAAGCCCAGCAAGTTTATTACTTGAAGTTAAGGAAGATGTAAATATAGAGGAAATCTTTAAAGGAACTAACTTTAAGGTAATTGGGGAAACAATAGAAGAAAGAGTTATAGATGTAGATGGAGAAAAACTTTCTTTAGATGAGTTAGTTAAGGTATGGAAAGATAAATTTGAAGGCGTATTTAAAAGTGAAACTTCTAAAGTTAATGAGGAAGTAAAAGCTGTTCCTTCTATAATTAAAGAAATAAAAACTCCAGTTATAAAAATAGCTAAACCAAAGGTAGTTATACCTGTATTCCCAGGAAATAACTGTGAAGATGATTGTGAAAGAGCCTTTAATAAAGCTGGTGGAGAATCAAAACAAGTTTTATTTAGAAACTTAAATAAGGATATGCTTATTGATTCAATAAATACTTTAGAGAAAGAAATAAGAAACTCACAAATAATCATGATACCTGGTGGATTTTCAGCGGCTGATGAACCAGATGGTTCAGGTAAATTTATAGCTACAGTATTTAGAAATGAAAGAATTAAAGATGCTGTTATGGATCTTTTAAATAATAGAGATGGATTGATTTTAGGAATATGCAATGGCTTCCAAGCTCTAGTTAAGTTAGGTTTACTTCCATATGGGGAAATAAGGGATATGCAAGATTATATGCCTACATTAACTTATAACAATATCGGAAGACATATGAACTCATTAGTAAAAACTAAAATTACTTCTAAAATATCACCATGGTTCTCAGAGGTAAACTTAGGAGATATTCACACAGTTCCAATATCTCATGGGGAAGGAAGATTTGTAGCATCAGAAGAGGTTTTAGAAGAATTAATTAAAAATGGTCAAATAGCTACTCAATATGTTGATAATGAAGGAAAGGTATCTCTTAATATGCCATTCAATCCTAACGGAGCGGTAGTTGGAATAGAGGGAATAACCTCACCAAACGGAAGGATATTAGGTAAAATGGCTCATTCAGAAAGAATAGGAGAAAATTTATATAAAAATGTAAGTGGAAACTTTGATCAAAAAATATTTGAAGGTGGAGTAAATTACTTTAAATAGTAGTGGAGGAGTAGAATTATAATGGAAAAATTAGAAATGATGTATGAAGGAAAAGCAAAACAGATATTTTCTACAGAAAAAGAAGATGAAATCATAGTTTATTATAAGGATGATGCCACAGCTTTTAATGGGGAGAAAAAAGGAAGTATAGAAGATAAGGGTGCTTTAAATAATGAAATAACTTCATTACTATTTGAGGTATTAAATGAAAAGGGAATTGAAACACATTTTATAAAAAAACTAAGCGAAAGAGAACAGCTTTGCAAAAAAGTTGAAATAGTACCACTTGAAGTAATAGTTAGAAATGTAGCGGCTGGAAGTATGGCTAAAAGATTAGGACTTGAAGAAGGAACTGAACTTAAAACCACAGTATTTGAAATCTGTTATAAAGATGATTCATTAGGAGATCCTCTTATAAATGATTATCACGCTGTAGCAATAGGGGCAGCTAGTTTTGAGGAATTAGATACAATATATGAAATTACAGATAAGATTAATGAAGTTTTAAAAGAAGTTTTCCTAAACCTTAATATAAAGCTTATAGACTTTAAGTTAGAGTTTGGAAGATATAAGGGAGAAATAATCTTAGCAGATGAAATATCTCCAGACACTTGTAGATTCTGGGATGCAACTACTAATGAAAAACTTGATAAAGATAGATTCAGAAGAGATCTTGGAAATGTTAAAGACGCCTATATAGAAATTCTAAACAGAATTAAAAATATTAAGTAAGAGAGAGGTTTAGTTATGCTAATTGATCCAAATGTTGACAAGTTCAAAGAAGAATGTGGTGTTTTTGGTGTTTACACAAATGGGGGAGTGGATGTAGCTAGACTTACTTATTATGGTCTATATGCTCTTCAACACAGAGGACAAGAAAGTGCTGGAATTGCGGTATCAAATGGAGAAGAGATTAAGCTTCATAAAGAGTTAGGATTATTAACAGAAGCTTTTACGGAAGAGGATATAAATAAATTAAAAGGTGACATTGCTATAGGTCATGTAAGATATTCAACTACAGGATCAACTAAGGTTGAAAATGCTCAGCCGCTACTTTCTAGTTATAAACTAGGTTCAATTGCTGTAGCCCATAATGGAAATCTTGTTAATGTAGATATGCTTAGAGGACTTCTTGAAGATGTAGGATATGTATTTCATACAACTATAGACACTGAGGTAGTAATAAGTCTTATAGCTAGAGGAGTAAATAAGGGAATAGAGGCAGCCGTTTATGATGCTATTGGAGCTATAAAGGGATCTTTTGCTATGGTTATTGAAACAAAGGATAAACTTATAGGTGTAAGAGATCCATATGGAATAAGACCTTTATGTTTAGGAAAAATAGATGAAGGTTATGTATTAACATCAGAAAGCTGTGCCTTTGACACTATAGGAGCTGAATTTATAAGAGATATTGAGCCAGGTGAAATTGTAATAATAGATGAAAATGGGGTAAAGAGCATTAGTTATTCTGAAAAAACAGGAGGACATACATGTGCTTTTGAATACATTTATTTTGCAAGACCTGATTCAGTTATTGATGGAATAAACGTTCATCAATCAAGGGTAAGAGCTGGTGAACAATTGTTTAGAGAATCTCCAATAGATGCAGATGTAGTTATAGGAGTACCTGACTCTGGAATACCAGCAGCTGTTGGATATTCAAAAGCATCTGGAATCCCTTTTGATATGGGTTTTGTTAAAAATAGATATGTAGGAAGAACTTTTATAACACCAAGTCAAGAACTTAGAGAAAGAGCTGTTTCAGTTAAGCTTAACCCTCTAAAGTGCAATGTTGAAGGTAAAAGGGTTGTTCTTATAGATGATTCCATAGTTAGAGGAACTACTTCAAGACATTTAATAGAGTCATTAAGAAAAGCTGGGGCTACAGAAGTTCATTTTAGAGTGGCTTCGCCAGTTGTACAATTTCCATGCTATTTTGGAATAGATATTTCCTATAGAAAAGAACTTATTGGGGCAAATAAGACGACAGAAGAAATATGTGATTTCATAGGCTGTGACTCTTTAGCATATTTAAGCCTTGATGGACTTAAAGAATCTTTAGGCAATAACAGTATTAATGGATTTTGTTTAGGTTGTTTAAATGGTAAGTACCCAGTGAGTACACCGATTGAAATAGATAAAAATTATTTGGAAAGGTAGGATCAGCATGCTAACTTATAAGGATTCAGGAGTAAATATAGAAGAAGGTTACAAAAGTGTGGATTTAATAAAAAAATACGCACAGCAGACATTATCTAGTTATGTTTTAAATGGACTTGGAAGTTTTGCAGGAATGGTTGAACTTCCAGAAGGTTATAAAAAACCAGTATTAGTTTCAGGAACAGATGGAGTGGGAACTAAGCTTGAACTGGCATTTAAAAGCAAAAAGTATGACACTGTTGGAATAGACTGCGTTGCTATGTGTGTAAATGATATTCTTTGCCATGGTGCAAAACCATTGTTTTTCTTAGATTATATAGCTTGCGGAAAGTTAGATGCAAGTGTGTCTAGTGAAATAGTAAAAGGGGTTTGTGATGGATGCCTTGAGTCAGATGCTTCTCTTATTGGAGGAGAAACAGCAGAAATGCCAGGCTTCTATAAAGAAGGAGAATACGATATAGCAGGTTTTGCAGTTGGAATAGTTGATAAGGACAAAATAATAAATGGAAGCAATATAAATGAAGGAGATGTTCTTATAGGGCTAGCTTCTTCTGGAGTTCATTCAAATGGATTTTCATTAGTTAGAAAACTTTTCCCAGATATTTTTGAAAAATATAAGGGAGAAGAGATATGGAAAACACTTTTAACTCCTACAAAAATCTATGTAAAACCAATATTAAGTTTATTAGATAAGTATGAGATTAAAGGAATGGCTCACATAACTGGTGGAGGATTTATAGAAAATGTTCCAAGAATGTTTACTAAAGAAAATCAAACAGCAGTTATAAAAAAGGATTCATATCCACTACCAGATATTTTTAACTTGTTAATAGAAAAGGGCGCACAAAAAGATAACATGTATAACACTTTCAACATGGGTATAGGCTTTATGCTTTGTGTAAATAGAGAAGATGCTAATAAGGTCATTGAGGAATTAAATGCTTTAGGAGAAAAGGCATATGAGATAGGATATGTTAAAGCAGGAGGTGAAGGAGTTTGCTTAGAATAGCAGTTTTAGTTTCAGGAGGGGGAAGCAATCTCCAAGCTATTATTGATGGGGTTAAAGATGGTAGCCTAGATTGTGAAATTAAATATGTTATTGCAGACTCTGAGAAGGCTTACGGCTTAGAAAGAGCTAGGGTTAATGGAATAGAGGCAATAAGCTTTGATAGAAAAGAATATAAAAGGGAAATTTCAAATAAGATTTTAGAACTTATAAGAGATAAAGTGGATTTAATTGTTCTTGCGGGATATCTTTCTATATTAGATGGAGAGATATTAAAGGAATTTAGAAATAGGATAATAAATATTCATCCTTCTCTTATTCCTTCCTTTTGTGGCGGAGGAATGTATGGAATAAAAGTTCATGAAGCTGCTATAAAAAAAGGGGTTAAATATTCAGGGTGTACAGTGCATTTCGTAAATGAAGAAGTAGATGGGGGCGAAATACTTCTTCAAAAGGTTGTGCCAGTGCTTGAGGAAGATACTCCAAAGGAGCTACAAGAGAGAATATTAATAGAAGAGCATAGGATTTTGCCAGAAGCTATAAAACTTATTGCAGAAGGAAAAGTAAAAATAGAAAATGGCAGATGCTATTTAGTATAAGGAGGATAACAATGATTAAAAGAGCATTAATTAGTGTTTTTAATAAAGATGGTATTTTAGATTTCTCAAAATTTTTAGAAGCTAAAGATGTAGAAATTATTTCAACTGGAGGTACCTATAAATATTTAAAAGAAAATGGTGTTAATGTAGTTGAAATAAATGAAGTAACTGATTTTCCAGAGATGTTAGACGGAAGAGTAAAAACTCTTCATCCTAAGATTCATGGGGGAATACTTGCAATAAGAGATAATGAAGAACATATGAAAACCATAGCTGAACATGATATTAATACTATAGATATGGTTGTTGTTAACCTATATCCTTTTTTTGAAAAGGTAAAAGAAGATTTAGAATTTGATGAAAAAGTTGAGTTTATTGATATTGGTGGGCCTACAATGCTTAGAGCAGCAGCTAAGAACTTTAAGGATGTTACTGTTATAAGTGATGTAAAAGATTATGAAAAAGTAAAAGAAGAGCTTGAAACTTCTAACGAAGTATCTTTAAAAACTAAGAAGATTTTAGCTGGTAAAGTATTTAATTTAATGAGTGCTTATGATGGAGCTATAGCTAACTTTTTATTAGATGAAGAATACCCAGAGTATCTTTCAGTATCTTATAAAAAGCTTCAGGATTTAAGGTATGGAGAAAATCCACATCAAAGTGCAGCTTATTATGGCTCAACTATGGTAGATGGAGCTATGAATGGTTTTGAAATCTTAAATGGTAAAGAGTTATCTTACAATAATATAAAGGATTTAGATATAGCTTGGAAGGTTACCTCAGAGTTTGAAGAAACTACTTGCTGTGCACTTAAACATAACACTCCTTGTGGAGTTGCTATAGGTGAAGATTCTTATGATGCATATATTAAGGCTTATGAATGTGATCCAACTTCAATTTTTGGTGGAATAGTAGCTTTAAATAAGAAGTTGGATAAAAAAACAGCTGAAGAAATGGTGAAGATATTCCTTGAAATAGTAGCAGCACCAGACTTTGATGAGGATGCTTTAGAGGTTTTAAGAACTAAAAAGAATCTTAGAGTAATTAAAATGAATAAGACTCCTAAGGATAATAAGTTTATGGTAACAGTTGATGGAGGAATCTTAGTTCAAGAAGAGGACCAAAAATTAACCGATGAAATAAAAGTAGTTACTGAAAAACAACCATCTAAAGAGGAACTAGAACAATTGATATTTGGTATGAAGGTCGTTAAATACGTTAAATCAAATGCAATTGTTGTAATAAATAACTATAAAGCAACAGGAATAGGTGGAGGACAAGTAAATAGGATTTGGCCTACTATTGATGCATTAAAAAGAGGAGCTGGTGCAACAATATTAGCTTCAGATGCCTTCTTCCCATTTAGTGATATAGTTGAGGAAGCTTCAAAAAATGGTATTAAAGCGATAATTCAACCAGGTGGATCTATGAGAGATAAGGATTCTATAGACAAATGTAATGAGCTTGGCATAAGCATGGTGTTTACTGGAATAAGACATTTCAAACATTAATTTTTGGAGGGGCTTTATGAAATTATTATTAATAGGTGCAGGTGGAAGAGAACATGCAATAGCTTGGAAACTTGCTAAAAACGAAAAGGTAGAGAAGATATATGTAGCTCCAGGTAATGGCGGAACTGCTTTAGAAAATAAATGTGAAAACATAAATATTACAGATATAGATGAACTAGTTAGCTTTGCTAAAGAAAACGACATATATTTAACTGTAGTTGGACCAGAGGAACCACTTATAAATGGAATAGTAGATAAATTTAAAAAGGCTTCTCTTAAAATATTTGGACCAGAACAAAAGGCTGCTATGCTTGAAGGAAGCAAAAGCTTCTCTAAGGAGTTTATGGAGAAATATGGAGTTAAAACAGCAGGTTATAAAGAGTTTTATGACCATCTAAAAGCTTTAGAGTACTTAAACCAATCAGAATATCCTTTAGTAGTAAAAGCTGATGGACTTGCAGCGGGTAAAGGGGTAAGTATATGCTTTACTAAAAAAGAAGCTGAGGATGCTATATATAGCTTTATGGTTGATGATATATTTAATGGGGCAGGCAAAAAAATAATAATTGAGGATTTTCTTGAGGGGATAGAGGCTTCAATTATATCTATAGTAGATGGAAATACCATAGTTCCGTTTATCTCAGCAAAGGACCATAAGCAGATTTTTGATGGCGGAAAAGGACCTAACACTGGAGGGATGGGAGTTATAGCTCCAAATCCATTTGTAACTGAGGAAGTATTAAAGGATTTTAATGATAATATTCTAATACCTACTTTAACTGGAATCAAAGAAGAGAGATTTGATTATAGAGGAATAATCTTTTTTGGGATAATGATAACTAAAAGAGGTGTTGAACTTCTGGAATATAATGTAAGAATGGGAGATCCTGAAACTCAAAGTCTTTTATCTTTAATGGAAAGTGACCTGCTAGAACTTATAGAAGCATCTTTAGAGGATAGATTAGAAAGCTTTCCTATAAAGTGGAATAAGGGAACTTGTGTAAATGTGGTTTTAGCTTCAAAAGGTTATCCAGGAGACTATGAAAAAGAAAAAGTTATAACTATAAATGAAGAAGTGAAAAACAATGTATTTGTAGCTGGTGGAAAAATTCAGGATGGAAGTTTAGTTACATCTGGAGGAAGAGTTTTATCAGTAGTAGGAATAGCAGAAACACCAGAACTTGCAAAAAAAGAAGCTTATAATAAAATTCAATCAGTTAAATTTGAGGGAATGTATTATAGAAATGATATTGGGGAAATATAGACATACATTTTAAGTTGAAAAAGTGTTGCGTAATAATTTACACAGCACTTTTTTATTTTATAAAAGGATTAAAATAGGTGACAAAAAAGCATGGTAGTAAATTAATAAAAATATTAGAGATTTGTTGACAATGTATACAATTAACTAGAAAATTATAAGAGTTATTTTATTAAATCCTTAAAAACTTTCACATATTTTGGTGCTTTAATTCATTGACTTCACCATATGATAATAGTATAAAGAATATGAGAGCACTATTCAAAAGGAGATGGGATTATGATTAAAGTAAAAGAATTTATAAAAAAGATTGTAAAGAATTTTAATTTTACTCATCAGGAATTAATGCCAAGAGATTTGAGAGATGTAATAAGAGATAGAAGATTTTAATATAGAACTAATAGTAGTTATTATTCTTGAGCCCTAAGGGGCTCATTTTTTTATTGTATAGGAAAGTACATTCTTACTATGAAATAAGGAGAAAAATGTTATAAAAAGTAAAATAAAGCAATTTATATAAAGTCTTAATAACGAAAAATAACATTTAAGTTTAATAGAGTTAAAAATTACATTTAATAATGTGGTTAAATGTAAAAAAAATGTGTATAATGTAGTTTGTTAATAAAATGTAAAGAAAGGGTTTTGTTATGAGTTTTTCGTCTATTGAATTTATTTTTATGTTTTTGCCAATCATAATTATTTCAACTTATTGTATGCCAAATAAATTAAAAAACACATGGTTATTAGTTTTAAGCATAGTGTTTTATTCAATTGCAGACTTTAGGTATTTATTTCTTATAATAATTACAGTATTAATAAATTATTTACTTGGATTTATCATAGGAAATACAAAAAAAATAAAAGTAAAAAACCTAATGCTTTTAGTAGGGATTTTTTATAATTTAGGAATACTGTCGTTTTACAAATATATTAATTTTCTTATAGAAAATATTAATGGAGTTTTTAATATTTTTGGATTAGTTAATTCAATTGAGGTATTAAATATAGTATTACCGATAGGAATATCATTTTATTTATTTCAGTGCATTTCGTATTTGATTGATGTGTACAGAGGAGATGGAAAAGCTGAAAAAAATATAATAAACCTAGCATTGTATATAACATTTTTTCCACAAATATTTTCAGGCCCAATTATGAAATATAAAGATATGTCTACACAATTGACTAAAAGAGTTTATTCCTCAGAAATCTTTATAGAAGGAACTAAAAGATTTATCTTTGGTCTATTTAAAAAATTAATAATAGCTAATACACTAGCTATTACAGCAGATAAAATCTTTGCTTTAAATAGTAGTGAATTAGGGACAAGTGTAGCTTGGTTAGGTGTTATTACATATACTTTACAAATTTATTTTGATTTTTCTGCATATTCTGATATGGCCATAGGTATAGGAAGGATGTTAGGTTTTAAAATTAATGAAAACTTTAATTATCCATATGCTGCAAAAAGTATAAAAGATTTTTGGAATAGGTGGCATATATCATTGTCAACTTGGTTTAGAGAATATTTATACTTTCCTTTAGGTGGTAACAGAAAGGGTAAACTTAATACTTATAGAAACCTATTTATAGTATTTTTCTTATGTGGATTATGGCATGGGGCTAAATGGAATTTTATAATATGGGGGATATATTATGGGGTTATATTAATTTTAGAAAGAATTAATTTTTTAGGTAAAGTTAGTAGTAGGATACATCCTATATTTAAACATACTTACACATTGTTGATAATAGGTTTTGGATGGGTTTTATTTAGAGCAGAATCCTTTGAACAAATAAAATATTATATAAGAGCTATGGTAGGGTTAAATCCTTCTACAAGCTATGTGTCTATATATAGTTACCTTAATAGTGAAGTTGCTTTAACTATAATGATAGCTATTATTTTTGCAACGCCTGTACAAAAAATAATGAAGTCTTATAAAAATAAATCCATATTTACTGTTCTTAAACCAATAACACTATTAATTTTATTTTTTATTTCTATAATGTATTTGTTACCTACCACTGAATCTTCGGAAATAATAAAATTCATATATACTCAGTTTTAAAGGAGAATATTTAAGTGAAAAGCGTTAAAAAATTAAGTAATTATATATTTATAGGAATATTTATTTTAATCTTGTGTGCTCCAACAGCATATTTATTTTTTAATATGAGTGAAGAAATTACATATGAGAATTTTAAAGAGGTATTATCAAATAGCTTTCCGTATAAAGATGATTTAATTGAGAGTTATAACTATATAAGATATAAAGCATTCAAGATTGTAAAAAGTGAAAATGTATTAGTAGGAAAAGATGGATGGTTGTTTCTTAAGGATAGCGATGAAGATGATATTCTAGGCACTTTTTTAGGGGACAATCTATTTAGTAATGAAGAAATTGGAAAAATTGAAGAAAATATTAGTTCAACTAGTGAAAAATTAAAGAGAATAGGTGTAGACTTTTCTTTAGTAATAGTTCCTAATAAACTTACATTATATGATGAAAATCTTCCTAAACATATTATCCCGCCTATTGAAAATAGATTAAAACAAATAAAAGGACTAGATAACAATAAAATAATAATTCCTAGCGATACTATGCTTCAAAATAAAGATAAATATATGATGTATAATAAAACATCTTTTGAATGGAGCGATGCAGGAGCATATTATGCATATAAAGATATTATTAGTAAATTAAATGTTCAGGACCTAACTGAAGATAATATAACATATAGTACTGAAAAAGGGTATATCGGAGAGTTAGCAAAAACTTTAGGAATGAACAAGCTATTAAAAGAAAATATAACCAATATTGCTTTAACAACTCAAAAAGCAGTTATAAATGAAAATTCTGATTCAAAAGCATTTTTATCTACAAATAAAATTGATAATGGTGAATCTATACTTATATTGGGTGATGCAAGTATGCAGAAAATGAATAGATTTTTTGCAGAGAGCTTTAAAAAAGTTACATCTAAACCAGATTTTCAAATAGATTTAAGTTATATAAAAAAAGAAAAGCCAGATAGAGTAATATTGAGTATTACTGAAAATCAACTTAGTGTTTTACTTAATAATGAAATTATAAAAGAAGAAATTAGTAGCGAGAAGTTAGTAACACCTACAGTTATTGCTAAAACTATGGCTGACTCAAATAATTTAGTTTTAGTTGGAAATGCTACTAAAGGTAGCACTACAGTGGTTACTGGAGGTAAAGAAGAAGTTTATGAAGATTGTTCTGATGGTAGTTTTATTATTAAGGTTCCATTAAATGATGGGGTTAATAAGCTTAAGATATTCTCATATATAGGCAATGATAAATCAGAAGAGGTAAGTATAACATTTGAAAAGGATAAAACAGTTGCATCAAAGCCTGTAGTTGTTGGATCTGATAGTTATCTATTCTTAAATGAAGACGTACCAGATTTTACTGGTATAAACTTATTTAGTAATGAGCAACTTAATGAAATTCAATTAAAGTTCAAGGAAAAAAGTGATTTTATTAAAACTATAAATCCTAATGCAAAATTTATTGTTTTTATGGTTCCAAACAAACTATCCTTTTATAATGAGATGAAGCCAAAAGACTTGATTGAATCAGAAAATTCTAGATTAAAGCAAATAACTGATAAATTAAAGAATGAGACTAGTTTTGATTTTATTAATCCTACAGAAGCTTTAAATAAATATAAAACTGAAGATAATTTATATTATAAAACAGATATTCATTGGAATGAGTTAGGTGCTTTTTATGGATATAAAGAATTAGAAAAAAAATTAAAGGAATATAATCCTAATACAAAAGAATTAACAATAGATATGTACGAAAAGAAATATGTTAGTGAGTTTGGTGGAGACTTAGCTTATTATTTGGGAATTAAGAATAATATTTTAAAAGAAAGAGAAATAAGATTAATACCTAAATTCACAATAAGATCAAATTTAAAGAAAGATCCACCTATGACATGGATGGGGAATTTAAATAAACAGTTTACTACAAGCGTACAGGATAGTAATTTGCCAAAGGCTGTAGTTTTTAGAGATTCTTTTGCAACAAACATGATGCCATATTTATCTGAAAACTTTAGAAGTATAACCTATTGTGAGGAGTGGAACTTTTCTTTCAATAAGGATATCTTATCAAAAGAAAAACCTGATTTTGTAATTTATGAAATTTTAGAGAAAAACTTAGATGAATTATTAAAGTAATTTTTATAGGGCTTAATAGAAAATACGTTTCTATTAAGCCCTTTTTTAAAAATGATATACGTAATTATATGGTAAATTATTATCTTTTCAGTTGACAAAGTATTTTAACTATAGTATATTTTGATTATCAAAATAAGTGCTTTGATTGTCAAAGTATACATGGGGAATAAATAAGAAGACTTTCTTAATTAACAAAGGAGAGGGGTTAATGGATTATAAAGAGCGTGTGATAAACGAGCTTTTAGTACATATATTTAATGACATACTACTAATTGAACAGAAGACTTTAAGAACAGGTCCTTTAAATGATCTTTCAGTAACAGAGATACATACTATAGAAGCTATTGGAATGTATAAACCTAGAAACATGTCAGAGGTAGCTGGAGATTTAAAAATAACTCTAGGTACACTTACTACAGCTATAAATAAGCTAATAAAAAAAGGGTATGTAGACAGACAGAGAATTGAAGAGGATAGAAGAGTAGTTCAAGTTCAATTAACCAAAAAAGGAAAGCTTGCCTATAGGCTTCATGAAAAGTTTCATAGCGATATGATTAAAGATGTAGTTAAGGGTTTAGACCCAGCACATGAGGAAATTCTAATAGAATCTCTTAATCAGTTAGCTACCTTTTTTAAGGAGAAAAATAATTTTTAATAAAAGGAGATCTTTATGTTATACAGTAAGATGCTTTCAATAGGGGGATATGCACCCTCTAATGTAGTTATAAATGAAGATTTAAGCAAGATAATGGATACATCAGATGAATGGATAATCAGTAGAACTGGAATTAAAGAAAGAAGGATTTCCGAAACAGAAGATTGTTCTGACTTAGCTTATAATGCAGCTAACATAGCACTAGAAAAGTCTGGTGTTAAAGCAGAGGATTTAGACTTAATAATAGTAGCAACAGTATCGCCTGATGCATTTTGTCCATCTGTAGCTTGTTTAGTTCAAGATAAGCTTAAAGCTGTAAATGCAACTGCTTTTGATTTAAATGCTGCTTGTTCAGGATTTGTATATGGATTAATAACAGCAGATGCTTTAATAAAAACAGGTAATTATAAAAAAGCCTTAATAATAGGATCAGAGGTTCTATCAAAGCTTGTTGATTGGGAAGATAGAACCACAGCAGTATTATTTGGAGATGGAGCTGGTGCTGCTATACTTTCTGCATCAGAAGAACAAGGCTTAGTTTCAGGAGTTACAAGTTCTAAAGGAGATAAGTGGATGCACTTAACTGCTGGAGCATTAGATGTAGCTTCACCATTTTCAAAGATTGAAGAAAAAAAGAAAAAGACTTTATCAATGAATGGAAGAGAAGTATTCAAATTTGCAACAGGAGTTATGGTTGAAAACATCAATAATGTTCTTGAAAAATCAGGATTAACTTTAAATGATATTGATCACATAGTTCCACACCAAGCAAATGTTAGGATAATAGATTTTGTAGCTAAAAAATTAGAGCTTCCTTTAGAAAAGTTCTATATTAACTTAGATAGGTATGGAAATACTTCATCAGCCTCTATACCATTAGCTTTAAATGAAATGGATAGCAAGGGATTACTTAAAAAAGGTCAAAAGATTATTTTAGTAGGTTTCGGCGCTGGCTTAACTTCCGGTGCCTTAATTATAAATTGGTAAAATACACTTAAATTTTAGGAGGATATTAAAATGGTATTTGAAAAAATAAAAACTATAATAGCTGAACAATTAGGAATCGAAGAAGAGAAGGTTACAATGGAAACAACTTTCGAAGATTTAGGAGCAGATTCATTAGATTTATTCCAAGTAATCATAGAATTAGAAGAAGAGTTTGGAATTCAACTAGAAAATGCTGAAAACATAAAAAGCGTAAGTGATGCAGTACAATATGTTAATGAGAAAATAGCATAAGAACAATTACCCTTAAAGTCAGATAGTTAATATCTGACTTATTCAATAGGAGGATAAGAATGAACAAAATAGCTTTTTTATTTGTAGGTCAAGGAGCACAATATTCAGGAATGGGAAAAGACATCGCTGAAAAATATCCTGTTTCTATGGAGGTTTTTGATAAAGCAAATGAACTTTTAGGTTTTGATATCAAGGAACTTTGTTTTAGTGGAAGTAAAGAAGAATTAAATAAAACAGAAAATACTCAACCTGCAATATTAACTACTACTTTAGCAACTTTAAAAGCACTTGAAGAAGAAGGTATAAAAGCACAAGGTGCTGCAGGTTTAAGTTTAGGAGAATACTCTGCTTTAGTTTATAGTGGAAGTTTAAAATTAGAAGATGCTATACCACTTGTAAAAAAAAGAGGAAGATTTATGCAGGATGAAGTTCCAATAGGTATAGGTGGAATGTTAGCTGTACTAAACTTAAAAGAAGAAGTAATAAATGAAGTAATAGATAAAGTTAAACATAACGGAATTATAGAAGTAGCTAATTATAACTGTCCAGGACAGATAGTTTTATCTGGTGAAAAGAAGCCAATAGATGAAGCTATAAATATTATTAAAGAACTTGGTGGAAGAGCTATGCCACTACCAGTATCTGCACCTTTTCACAGCTCAATGCTAAAGGGAGCTGGAGATAAATTATATGAAGAGTTAAAAAATATAGAGGTTAATGAAACTAAGGTAAAAACCTATAAGAATTTGACAGCAACACCTTATGAACAAGGTGAAAATATAAATGAAGTTTTAAGAAAACAGTTGATGAGTTCAGTTAGATGGGAAGAAACCATGAAGAATATGATAGCTGATGGTTTTAATATATTTATTGAGATTGGACCTGGTAAGACTCTAAGTTCATTCTTAAGAAAAATAGATAGAAATGTTAAAACATTTAACGTTGAAAATTTAGAGAGTCTTCAAAAAACTATTACAGGATTAAAGGAGATTTAATATATGTTAAAGGGTAAAACTATAATAGTAACTGGAGCTAATAGAGGAATAGGGAAAGCTATAGCTTTAAAACTAGGTAAAATAGGTGCTAATGTTATTGTTAACTATAGAAGCAATGAAAAAGAAGCTTCTGAAGTAGTAGCTGAGATAAAAGAATTAGGTGGAGAAGCATCTATGGTTAAAGCTGATGTATCTAAATATGAAGATGCTGAAAACCTAATAAACGAAGCTAAAAACATATATGGCAGCATATATGGAGTAGTTAATAATGCAGGTATAACAAAGGATACTCTAATACTTAGAATGAAAGAAGAAGACTTTGATGCAGTTATAAACACTAACTTAAAAGGAACATTTAACTGCTGCAAAGCTGCAACACCACATTTAATAAAAGCAAGACAAGGGAGAATAGTTAATATTTCCTCTGTAATTGGCTTAATAGGAAATGTAGGACAAATAAACTATGCAGCATCTAAAGCAGGAATATTAGGAGTGACTAAGTCTTTAGCTAAAGAAATAGGGGCTAGAGGGATAACTGTAAATGCTGTAGCACCAGGATTTATTGAAAGTGATATGACAGAAGGTTTAGCAGATAAGTATAAAGAAGACATTCTTAAAAATATTCCACTAAAAAAATTAGGAAAAGCAGAAGATGTAGCTAATGCAGTAGCATTTTTAATGTCAGAAGAAAGTCAATATATAACTGGCCAGGTTTTAAATGTTGATGGCGGAATGGTAGTGTAAGGAGAGAAAATGATGGAAAATAGAGTAGTTATAACGGGAATGGGAGCTGTGACTCCTATAGGCAATAATGTAAATGACTTTTGGAATAACTGTAAAAATGGTGTTAATGGTGTAGATTTTATAAAAGCTTTTGACACTACTGAATTTGAAGTTAAAATTGCTGCTGAAGTTAAAGACTTTACAACTGATGGAGTAATAGATAAAAAAGAAGCAAGAAGAATGGATAGATTTTCTCAATTTGCATTAGTAGCTTCAGATGAAGCTATAAAAGATGCTGATTTAGATTTAGAAAAAGTTGATAGAGATAGACTTGGAGTTATTATAGGTTCTGGTATAGGTGGATATAATACTATGGAGACAGAATTCTTTAAGCTTTTTGAAAAAGGACCTAAAAGAGTTTCTCCACTATATATTCCTATGGCAATTAGCAATATTGCAGCTGGAAATGTGGCTATAAAATATGGAGCTCAAGGTATATGTACATCTGTTGTAACTGCTTGTGCTTCAGGAACTAATTCTATAGGTGAAGCTTATAGAAACATTAAACATGGATATAGTGATATAATAATAGCAGGTGGAACAGAAGCCCCTATTACAAAATCAGGAGTATCTGGTTTTACAAATATGAAGGCATTAAATAGCTTAAATGATGTTAATAGAGCATCAATCCCATTTGACAAAGATAGAAGCGGTTTTGTTATAGGAGAAGGGGCTGGTATACTTATAATTGAAAGCCTTGAACATGCACAAAAAAGAGGAGCTAAAATCTATGGTGAAATAGTAGGTTATGGTTCTAACTGTGATGCATACCATATTACATCTCCAGCACCAAATGGTGAAGGTGCAAAGAAGGCTATGAAGTTAGCAATAGATGAAGCTGGAATAAAACCAGAAGATATAGGGTATATAAATGCTCATGGAACTTCAACACCTTATAATGATAAGTTTGAAACATTAGCTATTAAGAATCTTTTTGGAGAGAAGGCTTATGATGTAGCTGTTTCTTCAACTAAATCTATGACAGGACATCTTTTAGGAGCTGCAGGAGCAGTAGAAGCTATTGTATGCTTAAAGACTATGGAAGAAGGATTTATACCTCCAACTATAGGTTATAAAGAAAAAGATGAAGAATGTGACTTAGATTATGTACCTAACGTAGGGAAAGAAAAAAATGTTGAATACACATTATCTAATTCTCTAGGATTTGGTGGGCATAATGCTACTTTAGTTATTAAAAAGTGGAGTTAGGAGTTTTTTAATATGAATATAGAAGAAGTAAAAGAACTTATTAAGATGATAGATGAATCAGATTTAGCTTTGTTTGAGTTAAAGCAAGGAGATTTTTCATTAAAGATGGATAAATCTCAAACTAGAAGCTCAGAAGTAAAAGAGCTAGCTAAACAAGAACCAGCTTCGCAAAAAGAAAGTGTTGTAAATAATACAATAAGTGTTCAAGAAGCAAAGGTTGAAATTAAAGAAGAAATAAAAGATGAAAACTTGTTTATAGTTAAGTCTCCTATAGTAGGAACTTTCTATGGTTCTTCATCTCCAGATAAAGATCCTTACGTTCATGAAGGTAAGAAAGTAAAACAAGGTGATGTTTTATGTATTATAGAAGCTATGAAGCTTATGAATGAAATCGAAAGTGAAATAAATGGAGAAATAGTTGAAGTAATGGTTGAAAGTGAAAGCATGGTAGAGTATGGTCAGCCATTATTTAAGATAAGGAGAGCATAAGATGTTAGATGTTAATGAAATAAGAAAGATCATTCCTCATAGATATCCATTTTTACTTTTAGATAGAGTAGAAGAAGTAAATCCAGGAGTTTATGCAAAAGGATTTAAGAATTTAACTATAAATGAAGAGTTTTTTCAAGGACATTTTCCTGATATGCCAGTTATGCCTGGAGTATTAATAGTAGAAGCTTTAGCTCAATTAGGAGCGGTTTCTATTTTAAGTAAAGAAGAATTTAAAGGTAAAACTGCTTTTCTTGCTGGAATAGATAAAGCAAGATTTAAGAAAAAAGTTCTTCCAGGAGATAGACTTGATCTTGAGATAGAAATAATAAAGGTTAAAGGACCTATAGGAATAGGTAAAGGAACTGCAAGAGTTGATGGGCAAATAGCTTGCCAAGGAGAAATTCTATTTGCAATAGGATAGGTGATTATATGTTTAAGAAGATATTAATAGCTAACAGAGGAGAAATAGCAGTCAGAGTAATTAGAGCTTGTAGAGAACTTGGAATAAAAACAGTAGCAGTATACTCTGAGGCTGATAGAGAAGCTCTTCACACTCAATTAGCTGATGAAGCTGTGTGTATAGGTAAAGGCCCTGCTAAAGGTAGTTATTTAAATATACAGAATATATTAAGTGCATGTGTACTTACTGGTGCAGAAGCTATACATCCAGGCTTTGGATTTTTATCAGAAAATTCTAAGTTCGCTAAGATGTGCAGTGAATGTAATATCAAGTTTATAGGACCTGACTATGAGTCTATTGATCTTATGGGGAATAAGGCTAAGGCAAGAGAAACCATGAGAGAGGCAGGAGTGCCTATAGCTCCAGGATATGAAGGGATTATAGAAAGTGAAGAACAAGCTTTAGAGATAGCTAGAGAAATAGGATTCCCTGTTATGATTAAAGCAGCTGCTGGTGGCGGAGGAAAAGGAATTAGAATAGCTTTTAATAATGATGAATTTTTAAAAGGATATTCTACTGCAAAGGCTGAAGCCATGAATTGTTTTGGAGATGATACTTTATATATAGAAAAATTCATTCAAGAACCTAAACATATAGAGTTTCAAATATTAGCAGATGAACATGGAAATATAATTCATTTAGGCGAAAGAGACTGCTCAATTCAAAGAAAAAATCAAAAAGTTATTGAAGAAGCACCATCATTAATCTTAGATGAAGCTTTAAGAAAAGAAATGGGTGACATTGCTATAAAAGCAGCGGAAGCTGTTAATTATAAAAATGCTGGAACAATAGAATTTTTAGTAGATAAAAATAGAAATTATTATTTCATGGAGATGAATACTAGAATTCAAGTAGAACATCCTATTACTGAAATGGTAACGGGAATAGATATAGTAAAAGAGCAGATAAAAATTGCTGCTGGAATACCTTTAGAAATAACTCAAGAGGATGTAACTATAAGTGGGCATGCTATAGAATGCAGAATAAATGCAGAAGATCCTAGATTTGGTTTTAGACCTTGTCCAGGAAAAATAGAAGAGGTTATTGTTCCAGGAGGTTTTGGAGTTAGAATAGATTCAGCTATATATCAAGGATATACAATTCCTCATATCTATGATTCAATGATAGGAAAACTTATAGTTCATGGTAGAAATAGAGAAGAAGCTATAATGAAGATGAAAAGAGCTTTAGGTGAATTTGCTATAGGTGGAGTTACTACAAATATAGATTTTCAATTCGATATATTAGAACACGAAGACTTTGTAAGAGGAGATTTTAATACTTCATTCTTAAAAGATAAGTTGGTGATTGAATGACACTAAGAGATTTATTAAAAAAGAGAACTTATATAACTTTATCTGCTGAAGCAATAAAAGGAGATAAAATAGAAGAAAACCATGAAAAGCCAATAATACCTGATGGAATGTGGCGTAAATGTAACGAATGTGGAGAGATTCTTTATAAGGAAGATGTAGAAAATAATCTTTGGGTTTGTAACAAATGTAATTACCATTTTAGAATAAATGCAAGAACTAGATTAAATCTAATTGTAGATGAAGATAGTTTTAAAGAGAATTTAATAGATATTAGAAGTGTTGACCCACTAAAATTTAAAGGATACAAAGAAAAGTTATCAAAGTCTGAAAGTGATACAGGAGAAGCTGATGCTGTAATAACTGGAGTAGGTAAAATTAATGGTATAGAAGCAGCTATAGCAGTTATGAACTCTGCTTTCATGATGGGAAGTATGGGAACTGTTGTAGGTGAAAAAATTACAAGACTAATTGAAGAAGCTACAGATAAGAAACTTCCATTAATAATATTTACAACTTCTGGTGGAGCTAGAATGCAAGAAGGAATATTTTCTTTAATGCAGATGGCAAAAATCAGTGGAGCTATAAATCTTTATAACAAAACTGGATTACCTTATATAACTGTACTTACTGATCCAACCACAGGAGGGGTTACAGCCTCTTTTGCAATGGAAGGTGATATAATTTTAAGCGAACCAGGAGCTCTTATCGGTTTTGCAGGTAGAAGAGTAATAGAAGGAACTATAAATCAAAAACTTCCTGATAATTTTCAAAAGGCTGAATTTCTATTAGAAAAAGGATTTATAGACAATATAGTTAATAGAAAGAGTATGAAGGATACTATTTATAAATTATTAATTCTTCATGGGGTGAATAATAATGAATAGAGAATCTATCAAGAAATTTTCCGCATGGGAAAAGGTAAGTATTTCTAGAAAACAAGATAGACCGAATGCTTTATTTTATATAAATCATATATGTGAAGATTTTTTTGAACTTCATGGAGATAGAGCCTTTGGAGATGATAAGTCTGTAGTTGGTGGTATAGCTAAAATCGAGGGTATACCAGTAACTATTATTGGCATAGTTAAGGGAAATAATGCAAAAGAAAACATTGAAAGAAACTTTGGCATGCCAAATCCAGAAGGTTATAGAAAGTCTTTAAGGCTTATGAAGCAAGCAGAGAAGTTTAATAGACCAATTATATGTCTAGTTGATACTCCAGGGGCTTATCCAGGTATGGGAGCTGAGGAGAGAGGACAAGGGCATGCAATTGCCCAAAATTTAAAAGAGATGTTCTCATTAACTGTTCCTATAATATCAATATTTATAGGAGAAGGTGGAAGTGGTGGAGCTTTAGCTTTAGGTATTGGTGACAGTATTTTGATGTTAGAGCATGCTATATATTCGATACTTACACCAGAAGGCTTTGCATCTATATTATGGAAAGATCCTTCAAGAGCTAAAGAGGCTGCAGAAGTAATGGGAATAACTGCACAAGATTTATTAAGAAACGGAATAATAGATAAAGTTATAAGAGAACCTTTAGGTGGAGCTCATCTAAATCCAGATAAAATAGCTTGGAGAATAAAAAAGAGGATTTTATCTGAATTGACTGAACTTATGGCTTTAGATAAAGAAGAGCTTTTAAGTAGAAGATATAAAAAGTTTAGAGATATGGGTAACTTTTATTAATATATAAAAATAGAACTGGATTAATTTCCAGTTCTATTTTTTCTTAATAAAAGGAATTCCACCTGATATAGTAAAGTAATATAGAGCTATAGGAATAAATAAAATAATTGTTGTAGTATAGTTTATATATCCCAAATCATTAGCTCCAAATAATAAAATTATTAAGAAAAGTGGAATAAGAGTAAGTTTTATAAAGTTGCGTTTACTTTTTTTATTTGTATAAACACCATATAAGTCGAAAAGTATAAGTGCTACAAGTATGATATATACCATTTGTATACCTCGCTAAATAAAATTTCTTCTAGAGTATATCATAAAAATAAACACAATAAAAGCCATGGATTTAATGACCATGGCTCTATATATTATGCTAAATTCTTACGTTCATTATCAAAGTTTAAGTTAACATTTTTAGCTAATACTTTAGCTAAAGCATAGGATATAGTTCCATCAACTAAATGATGAACTACAGTTCCTATTCCCACAACTATTAAAGCATTTGTGAAGCTGAAGCCAAAAGGAATAACAACCAAAGCTTCTAATAAAGCGTGGATTGGAGCTGTTATTAATATAACATATTTAAATGGAACCTTCTTTTTAACTAAGTAACCACCTACTCCTCCAACAAAAGTATGCATTGCAGCTCTTGCTGTAATTACAAATGGAGTAGCTGTTAATGAAAAACCTATAGCTGAACCAATACCAACAGCAACAGCAACTCCTGGGCTAATTAACATTGCTATAAATAAAGGAACATGAGACGCTATAGTGGCTGAGAATGGTGGAATATACACCCTTAAAAATCCAAAATAAAGCGGAATGATAATTGATATAGCTGTTAAAAGTGCAGTATAAATCATTTTAGTAACATTTTTTTGCATCATACAATCCTCCTAAACCTTCTGTATATACACAAGTATACATTGGTATTTAGGCTTTGTAAATAGATTTGTAGATTTTTAGACAAAGAGTATGATAAAATATAAAGTAAATATATAGAAAAACATAAAGCAATTGGTATGAAACAAGGAGGGAAATCATGTTAGAAGTTAATAATATTACAAAAAGCTATGGTAAGTTTAAAGCTATTAAAGATATAAGTTTTAGGGTAGAAGAAGGAGAGATAGCTGTTTTAGTAGGACCTAACGGAGCAGGAAAGTCTACCATAATAAAGTCCATAGCTGGATTACTAAAATATGAAGGTGAAATAAAGATAGGCGGAAAACATAATAAGAGTATTGAAGGAAAAAGGTTATTTAACTATGTTCCTGAGATGCCAGCTATGTACCCTTTGCTTACAGTAGATGAACATATTCATTTTATATCAAAAGCTTATGGAGTTAACGGCTATAAAGAAAAGGCCGAAGAACTGTTAAAAACTTTTGATATGGTAGATAAAAGAGCTAAACTTGGGCAAGAACTATCAAAAGGAATGCAGCAGAAGGTGAGTATAATATGTGGGCTTATAACTAATCCTAGATTAATACTTTTTGATGAACCTATGATAGGATTAGATCCTAAAGCGATTAAGGAACTTAAAAACTATTTTGCAAAGCTAAAAGAAGATGGAGCGGCTATTATAATAAGTACCCATCTTTTAGATAGTGTACAAGACTTATGGGATAGAATACTCATAATGAAAGAGGGAGAAATAATCCTATCTAAAACAAAGGGAGAGTTTAATGAGTCTGGAGATAACTTAGAAGAAATATTCTTTGAATTTACGGAGGATAATTAAATGGGAGCATTATTTTATCTAATAAGAAGGAGTATAATAAACTTCATTAAAAACCTAAGAAAACAGCCATCTAAACTAATTCCATTTATATTTATAATAGCAATGGTAGTTTTTATGATTGCAACCATGTCAAAAGATAAGAATATTTTTGAAAAGAATATACCACCACAATATATAACTTCATTTTTTACTTTAGGAATATTATTTTTCTTTTTTTCTTCCTTAATAATGTCCATAGGAAAAAGAAGTACTCAATTTTTTATGAGTGATGTAAATATGGCGTTTACATCTCCAATAAAACCACAAAATCTATTGATATACGAATTCATTAAAAGCATTTCGTCAGCTGGAGTATTTTTATTAGTTTTTCTATATCAAATACCGAATTTAAAGATTAATTTAGGCTTAAGCAGTATAGGTATATTTATTATAATATTAATATTGGGTTTGTTTTTTATTACCCTATCAATAATATCAATATTCATATACAGCCTATGTTCTACAAAACCATACCTTAATAAAATATTTAATATAGTATTTAAAGGGGCAGCAGCTTTAACTTTATTATTTCCAGCATTAAAGTTGTTTCAAAATAAGGATGATTTGTTTAACACCTTCGTTAATATGTTTTCAAGTAAAAACATTGACTACATCCCTTTGATAGGCTGGTACAAAGCAATGTTTAATAAGGCAATAACAAATGTTGATGGAATATTTTTTGTTTATGCACTTTTAAACATACTTGTTATAGGGATACTTGTAGTAATTCTTTATAATATGAATCTAGATTATTATGAGGATGTAATTCAAGGAGCAGAACTTAAGGAAGATGTTTTAAAACTGAAAACTAAACAGATTAATCCTAAAGAATTCAATTTGAATAATAGAAAAATGAAGACAAGAAAAATTACTTTTAACTATAATGCTAATTATGGAAAAACATTATTTTATAGACACATTCTAGAGTATAGAAAAACGGGATTTGGTATTTTAAACTTATACACCCTATTGATGGTTTCAGCAGCAGCTATATATGGTAAGTTTGTACCTATAAATGATATATTACCTCTACTTTATGGATATATATATATTTCAGGGTTAGCTTCCTTTGGAAACAAGATACATCAAGAAATGGCAAAACCATATATATTCCTTATACCAGACTCACAAGAAAGTAAGATTTTTTGGGGAACCTTATCATCAGCCTTAAAGTTTTTAGTTGATGGAAGTTTAAGTTTTTTAGTTGCAGGAATATTAACTAAATCAAATCCACTTACTATAGTTTTGGCTATAATAGTTTATGTTTCCTTTGGATTTGTCTTTATATATGGAGGAGTACTAAATTACAGATTGTTTGGAAGAATAGCATCTAATGCTTTAAAAGGATTTTTGATGTTTATAAGTATATTTGTCTACGTTCTTCCAGGGATTATAGCTTCTATTATAATATCAGTGAAGTTAGAGTTTTTAGGCCAATATGCGATATATTTTTCCTTTATCATATGGAACATGTTAGTTTCTCTAGTTATTATGCAATTTGCAAAAGGTGTATTAAATCATTGTGAACTTGATTAGAAGGTGAGTTTTTACTCATCTTCTTTTTTGCTATTATGTAGGGTATAATAATGATATTAAAAAAGAAAAGAGGATATATAATATGGATAGTGTTCAGGTGGCAAAAATAGCAACAAGGATGGCTATTTCTTCAAGAGAAGAGGAACATAAATTAAGAGATGAATTTGGGGCATTGGGAGCAAATACTGCAGCTGTAGATATAGGTGGAAATATAAATAATTCTATACAAAAGATTTTAGAAAGAACTTTGGTTGCATCCAAAAGATGTGGTCTTATACGTGAAGAGCATATTCACGAAGGAGCTGTTATTGGAGCTTGTAGAGATGCAATTATGCAAGTTGCAAATAGAGCAAGTGGTCAAAATGTTGGGGGAAAAATAGGTATAGCAGTTTCGGGTGAACATTTAAGCGTTTGCATATTTTTAAGTATTGGATTACTTCACTTAAATGAGATAGTCATTGGGATTGGGCATAGAGCAATAACAAAATAAATATTTACTTTTTAATATTATTATGATATTATTAAAAATAATATTTTATCAATAAATGAGTGAATTAATTAAGTTGTTAGTAGTAAATGTAGGATATTATTGATAAATATTAGAAATAATTAATAATTTTTTATAATTTAAGAAGGAGATGGCAGTATGGTAGGGAAGAAGAAAGTTGCCTTGATTTTATGCGCATTAGTTGCAGTAAGTTCTTTTGTAGCTTGCGCTAAAAAAGAAGGGGACAAGAAAAAAATTGGTATTTCACAAATAGTTGAGCATCCAGCATTGGATTCTGCAAGAAAAGGATTCATTGATGGACTTAAAGAAAAAGGATTTGAGGAAGGCAAAAATCTAGAAATAGATTATCAAAATGCCCAAGGGGACATTGCAACAACTCAAACAATAGCTCAAGGATTTGTTAGTAATAAAAAAGATCTAGTATTAGCTATTGCAACACCTAGTGCTCAATCAGCTTATAATGCTACAAAGGATATTCCTATAGTATTTACAGCAGTTACAGATCCAGTAGTTGCAGGAATAGTTAAGGATGTAAAGAGTACAGGAACTAACGTTACAGGAACTTCTGATAATGTTTCAATAGCAGATCAATTAAAGGTATTACAAAAAGTATTACCTAATGCAAAAACTATCGGAGTAATATATACTACTTCTGAAGCAAACTCTGGGGTGCAAGTTAAAGCACTTAAAGAAGAAGCTGCAAAATTAGGATTACAAGTTAAAGAAGCTGGTGCAGCAACTAGCAATGATATAGATCAAAGTTTAAATTCAATATTGGGTTCAATAGACGTATTATACACTCCTACAGATAACAATGTAGCAGCAGCTTATGATTTAGTAGGTAAAAGAGCATTAGAAAAAAATGTACCTATATTTGGAGCAGAATCTGCTATAGTAGCAAAAGGTGGATTAATAACAGCAGGTATTGACTACTATAAATTAGGAAAAGAAGCTGGATATCAAGCAGCTGAAATCTTAAACGGTAAAAAACCATCAGAAATACCAGTAGGATTCCAAACAGATTTACAAACTACTATAAACACTGATGTTGCTAAAAAACTTGGAATAACTATACCAGCTGATATAGAAAAGAGTGCTGAAAAAGTTACAGGAGGGGTTAATTAATGTCTTTAGTGTTAAATGTTTTAGAACAAGGCTTGCTATTTGCCTTAGTATCTATTGGCGTATATATAACCTATAAGATATTAGATTTCCCAGATCTTTCAGTAGATGGAACATTCCCATTAGGTGCTGCAGTATGTGCAGCCCTTTTAGCTAATGGGGTGAATCCTATCTTATCTGTATTTGTATCTTTGGCAGCAGGGGCAGTAGCAGGATGTATAACAGGATTATTACATGTAAAATTAAAAATAGACAGTTTAATGTCAGGAATATTAGTTATGATTGGCTTATATTCCATAAACCTAAGAATTATGGGTAAATCCAACTCTCCACTATTTAACTTTGGAAACATATTTAAGTCTTTTGAATTAAATGTTGGAGAATTAAGGCTTTCACCAATAATAATTATCTTAGCCTTTGTAATAGTTGCTAAAATAATTATGGACTTATTCTTAAAAACAAAAAGAGGATTTTTATTAATTGCAACAGGAGATAATGAACAAGTAGTTACCTCACTTGGAATAAATAAAGATAATGTTAAAATAATGGCTCTTATGATATCTAATGGATTAGTTGCATTAGCAGGTGGATTAACAGCTCAATATCAAGGTTTCGCAGACGTTGGTATGGGAACAGGTGTTGTAGTTATGGGGCTTGCATCAGTAATTATAGGAGTTTCTGTATTTCAAAAGATGAGCTTTGTAAAAGCTACAAGCTTAGCTATATTTGGTGCAATAATATATAAAGCCGTAGTTGCAATAGCGCTTCAGCTTGGCTTATCACCTAATGATTTAAAACTTATAACTGCTGTAATAGTTATTATTGCTTTAGCTGCAAATAATAAAGGCGGCATATTTAAGAGGAAAAAAGTTATGAAGGGTGGTGTTTTAGCTAATGCTGAAAGTAAAGGGACTGTGTAAGGTTTTTAATGAAAATACTGTAAATGAGCATAGAGTATTTGATGAATTTGAAATAGAAGTAAAAACTGGAGACTTTGTATCCATAATAGGTTCTAATGGAGCAGGAAAAAGTACTTTATTAAATCTAGTAGGTGGAAGTCTTTCTGGAGATTATGGTTCGATATTTATAGATGATACAGAAATGATAGATATGCCTGAATATAAAAGATCAAAAATCATTGGAAGAGTATATCAAAGTCCTTCAATGGGTGTATCACCTAACATGACTATATTAGAAAACTTATCTCTAGCAGATAATAAAGGGAAAAAGTTTGGATTAACATTTGCAGTTGATAAAAGCAGAATAGATCATTATAAAGAATTACTTAAAAAAGTTAACTTAGGGCTTGAAGATAAACTTTACACAAAAGTAGGGTTATTATCAGGTGGTCAAAGACAGGCTTTAACTTTAATGATGTCGGTTATGTCTAATCCAAAACTGTTATTATTAGATGAACATACAGCTGCATTAGACCCTAAAACATCAGAGAAAATAATGGAGATAACCAGAGAAATTGTTAAAGAAAGAAAAATCACAACACTTATGGTTACTCATAACTTAAACCATGCAATAACATCTGGAAACAGACTTATAATGATGCATGAAGGAAAAATCGTAATTGATGTTAGCGGAGAAGAAAAAGCTTCACTAGATACAGATAAACTTATCAATTTATTTGAAAAAGTGCATATTAAAGATGGATTAAGTGATAGAACATTGTTCAGTTAATCATCTTAGTAAACAACCCCCAAAAGCCTTATGCTTTTGGGGGTTAAACTTTTGGATAAATAAGGTATAATAAATTTAAAAGAAAGGAACTAATATGATAAAATTAGAAACAGAGAGATTAATTATAAGGGATCATGTAGAAGAGGATATACATTCATTACATAAACTTATTTCAGATGAGAAGGTTATGTATTATTTACCTGAAATCAAAACAAAAAGTTAAGATGAGTCTATGGAAAATCTTTATGAAGCAATAAAGGAAAGTAAGCTTAATAATAGAACTAAATATTATTTTGTGATTGTATTAAAAGATAGTAATGAATATGTAGGGGAAATAGGCTATACAGTTTTATTTGATTCTACAGAAGGAAAAGTTGTGAATTTAGGGTATTTTATATTGCCAGAGTATTGGGGACGAGGTTTTACATCTGAGGCTGCAAAAGAAGTTATTAATTATGCCTTTAAGCAAGGTGATGTTATTAAAATTGAAACTGGATGCATAAAAGAAAATGATGCTTCAGAAAAAGTTATGAAAAGTATAGGCATGATTAAAGAAGGCGAATTTAAGAAACATGTTTTATTAAATTCAAGACTTTATGATAGAGTAGAGTATAGATTATTAAAGGAAGAGTGGCTTTAGAAATTTTATTAAGTATAGAGGTGATAATTTATGATAAGAATTGAATTAATAGAAGAAGAGGATTTTAATAAAGTTATTGAATGGAATTTAGATAAAACATCAGATTTTTTGTTGCAATGGGCAGGTGAATCTTACAAGTATCCATTAACTCTTGAGCAAATCAAAGATCATTATCATAATAATATTAAGAATAGTGTGCATGATATGTACAAGATTATATGGAATGATAATAATGAAATTATAGGTACTGTTGAACTTGCAGAAAGAGATAAAGAAAATAAGATGGGAAGAGTATCTAGATTTTTAATAGGTGATGAAAGATATAGAGGAAATGGTTTAGGAACTGAGGTTTTGAAAAAAATTACCCAAATAGGATTTGAAAAGTTTAGCTTCGATAAAATTACTTTGGGTGTGTTTGAACATAATTTAGGGGCTATTAAGTGTTATGAAAAAGCAGGATTTAGAAAACAAAAACTTATAGAGAAAGCTAAAAAAGGATCAGATGGATATTGGAATTTATTTGAGATGGAGATTTTAAGATAGAGAAATGAGGAAATGTAATGTATAAACCTTTAGCGGATAAGGTCAGACCTAGAAATATAGATGAAGTGTTTGGACAGAAGCATATTTTAGGGGAAGGTAAGATTTTAAATAGAATAATTAAAAGCAACAGAATTTCTAATATGATATTTTATGGACCACCTGGTATTGGGAAAACTACTGTAGCTAATATTATTGCAGAAACTTCGAACAAGAGATTCTATAAGCTAAATGCAACCAATGCTTCTTTAAAAGATATTCAGCAGATTGTAAGTGAACTTGATACCTTTATGGGGAGTAATGGAGTTGTTTTATATTTAGACGAGATTCAGAACTTTAATAAAAAACAACAGCAGTCTTTATTAGAGTTTATAGAAGATGGAAGAATTACCTTAATAGCGTCTACTACAGAAAATCCCTTCCATTATATTTTTAAGGCGATTTTAAGTAGAAGCACTATTTTTGAATTTAAGCCATTAGAGAAAATTGATGTTATAGATGCTTTAAAAAGAGCAAGGGATTTGGCACAGGAGGATTATAGAGGAGTACATATAGAAGTTACTTTAGAAGGTTATGAATTTTTTGCGGATTCTGCTAATGGAGATGTGAGAAAAGCTATTAATGGTTTAGAAGTAGCTCTTTATTCAACTAATCCTAATAGTGAAGGGAAAATAATAATAGATAAAGAAGTTGCAGCAGACTCAGTGCAAAAGAAGATACTTAATTATGATATTAGTGGAGATGCACATTATGATATTTTAAGTGCCTTTCAAAAATCCATAAGGGGAAGTGACCCAGACGCAGCAATTCATTATCTAGCTAGGCTAGTTAAGGCAGGAGACTTAGTATCTATATGTAGAAGATTAATGGTTATTGCAGCTGAGGATATAGGTCTTGCATATCCTCAAGGAGTATCCATAGTGAAAGCCTGTGTTGATAGTGCTAATATGTTAGGATTTCCAGAAGCAAGGATACCTTTAGCTCATGCCACAATTTTATTAGCAACTGCTCCTAAGTCAAACTCAGCTATTTTAGCTATCGATAAGGCTATGAGTGATTTAGATACCATGGATATAGATGATATTCCCCTTCATTTAAAAGATGCTCATTATGCTGGCGCACAAACTTTAGGAAGAGGAATAGAATACAAATATCCACATAACTATGAAAATCATTATATAGAGCAGCAGTATTTGCCTGATAATATTAAAGATAGAGTTTATTATGAAGAGCAAGGTAATAAGTATGAAGAAAGTATAAAGAAGTATTGGAAAACTATAAAAGATAAAAACAAATGATCATAAGATTTGGATTTTTATAACAAAGATTAATTAATAATAATTATTGTTTATAATCTCCTTACTTGATATAATTGTATTAATATCAAGTAAGGAGATGTTTATTTTGATAACTAGACTTAGAAATATTACGATTATAAGAAGTTTTATAGTACTATCTCTAATTGCAGTATTAGTTACAGTAGGGGTTGGAATATTTGGATACATAGGAGTTAAAAAGGTAAATAACAATATTGATATGATGTATACCGAAAGAGTAGAACCTTTAGGCCTTAGTGCTGGAATAAGAGGTGAGTTTGCAAACATAAGAATAGAAACTCATAAAAGTATAATAAAATATGACAAAAAATATAGTGAAACTATAAATAAACATTATGACAAAATTAATGATTATTTAAAAGAATATTCAACTTTAAATCTTGATGAAAATGAAAAAAGGGAATTAGATATATTTAATAAAAATTACGATTCATACAAAAATATTTGGACAGTAATTGAAGGTGATTTATCTAAAGGAAAACCTATGTCAGAATATGATTATAGTAAGCTTTCTGAATATGCAGCTAATGGAGAAACAGCTTTATTTAACTTAAAGACATATGATATTGAAGAGGCTGCAAAGCTTAATGAGGAGAGTCAGGATGTTTATGCAAAGACAGCTAAAAACTTGAATTTGATTATATCTTTAGCTGTAGTAGGATTTTTGCTTATTTCAGCGACTATTATAACAGTTATTAGAAAAGCATCTAAAATTATGACAGATAAAATTGAACAGCTTGCAACAGGCGATTTTACAGTAGACTTTAGCACAGACAGTGAAAATGAATTTGGGGTTATGAGTAATACCTTACATAAAACTGTAGGGGATATATCTGAAACCATAAAACTTATTAAAAATAACTCAGAAGAGATAAGCAGAAAATCAGAAAATTTAGCAGCTACAGCAGAAGAAATGTCTGCTTCCTCAACTAACGTAAACTTTGCAATTCAAGAAGTTGCTAAGGGAACAACTGGACAAAGTGAGGAGATTATGAATATCAATGGTATATTATCAGACTTCTCAAATGACCTTGATGAAATAGTTTCAGCTATAAGAGTTATAGAAACTAACTCAAAAACTAGTGAAACCTTAGTTAATAGTAGCGAACAATATGTACAAGCACTTATGAAATCTATTGATGAAGTATCAACAAAATTTAAGGATGTAGTAAGTAAAATTAATAATTTAAGTAGTAATGTAGACAAGATAAGTGAAATAACAAACTTAATCAATAGTGTAGCAGAACAAACTAACCTTTTAGCTCTTAATGCATCCATAGAAGCTGCTAGAGCTGGGGAACATGGTAGAGGATTTGCTGTTGTAGCAGAAGAAATAAGAAAACTAGCAGAACAAAGTAAAACCTCATCAGAAAATATCTATACCCTAATAAGAGACATAGGTGTAGAGAAAAACATGGTTGTTGATACAACTAAAGTCATGGAAAATGAATTACATAACCAAATAAATGTAATAAGTAGTATCACAGACTCTTTTGAGAAAGTTTTTGATTCAATAAATGAAAATGGACCAAGAATTAAAACAGCCACAGCTTCACTAAATAATCTAAATAGCCAAAAGAATACTATATTAACTAAAATAGAAGATGTATCAGCTGTTTCAGAAGAGATTACTGCTTCAACAGAAGAAATAGCATCTTCATCAGATGAGATGAATAGTTCATCAAATGAGGTGGCTAATTCAGCACAAGCACTTAATGATATGTCAGAAGATATGATAACTAATATCAATAGGTTTAAACTATCTTAAAATAAAAAAATAGGTATAAAATGGTTGACTAAAAACAATTCATAGGATATTATATATACATATCCTATAGGAATGGTTGGAAATATAGTTCGAGAGTTGACCAGAAAACTGGAGACCAAGATATCTTTAAAAAAGATGTCTTGGTTTTTTTATTTATATAAACGAATTAAGTACAACCAAAGAGTTATAACTTTATGTTTATTTATTTGGAGGAGGTTAATATAGGTGAAAAAATTAAATATATGGTTGCCAGTTTTATCAATCATTTTAGCTATAGCTTTAGACATTTTTGTTAAGGATTCTGGTAAACATATAAAAGCAAAACATCCCTATTTAGTATATTTACTAATAATTTTGTTTGTATTTTTTGCTGCTGTAGCAATCCTTTCTTATTTTAATGAGAAGACTAAAACTTGGATTGTAGAAAAAGCATTATTTTATGCAGTAGCTGTTCTATTTTTAAATTTTCTTAACTTAATTACAAAGAAATTTACATTACTTCCAATTATATATTTTCCAACTTTCGATAAAATTTTTGGAGTAATATTTGAAGAAAAAAATTTTCTAGCACTATGTTTAACATCCTCTGGGAAACTTCTTATAACAGGATATATATTTGGAGCAATTTCAGGATTTGTTACGGGAATAAGTGTGGGATTCAGTAAATGGACTAGTTATTGGGTGAATCCAATAGTTCGTATACTTGGCCCAATACCATCTACTGCGTGGATTCCTATAGTTTTAATAAGCTTTCCAACTACATTTTCTGCTAGTGCATTTTTAATAGCTCTTGCTGTATGGTTTCCAACAACTGTCATGACAAGCAGTGGTATTGCAAATATTCAAAATGCTTATTTTGAGGTTTCAAGCACTCTGGGAGCAGGAAAGTATTATCAGATATTTAAAGTTGGAGTACCAGCAGCTATGCCTCACATGTTTATAGGTCTTTTTAATGGAACCTGTGCTTCTTTCATAACACTTATGACTGCTGAGATGTTAGGAGTTAAAAATGGGATAGGATGGTACATCAATTGGCAGAAAGATATGATGGCTTATGCCAATGTATATGCAGGACTTATAATAATCGCAGTTACCTTTTCGATTTTAATTACTATACTTTTTAGAGCTCGTGACAAGGTTCTTGTATGGCAGAAAGGAGTTATAAAATGGTAGGAGCGATAAAAGTAGAAAAAGTTATAAAGCGTTTTTCGCAGTTAGATGGAGGAGAGGTTGTAGCACTTAGTGGCATTGATCTCAAAATAAAGGCAGGAGAGTTTGTATCACTAATAGGGCCTTCTGGTTGTGGTAAATCCACTTTACTTAGGTTAATAGCTGGACTTAATACAGCTGATGAAGGTAACTTATATATAGATAATGAAGAAATAAATAAACCATCTTATGAAAGAGGTCTTGTTTTTCAAAATCCTATGCTTTTTCCGTGGTTAAATATACATGATAATGTTGCATTTGGACTTAAGGCTCGAGGAGTGTATAAAGAAAAGAAAAAAGAGGTTGATGAATTTATTAATTTAGTGGGATTGGCTTCTTTTAAGAAATCTTATCCTCATCAACTTTCTGGAGGAATGGCTCAAAGGGCATCACTTGCCAGAGCATTAGTTAATCATCCCAAAGTATTACTTTTAGATGAACCTCTTGGAGCACTAGATGCTTTTACAAGAATGAATATGCAAGATGAATTAATTCGTATATGGAAAGAGAGAGGAACAACCATGATAATGGTAACTCATGATATAGATGAGGCCATTTATTTATCAGATAGGGTAATAGTAATGACTCCAAGACCGGCTAAGATTGAGACATGCATTGAAGTTGATACATCAAGACCTAGAGCGCGTAATACACCAGAATTTTTAAGTTTACGTTCTAAAATATTAGAAATATTGAATTTTGCTGGTGCAGTAGATGAACCAGATTATTATTTATAAGGGGGATGTATAATGAATAAAAAATTTATTTCTATAGTCTTAGCATTAATATCTATAACTTTGATATTTGCTGGATGCTCAAAAACAAAAGAGACCTCATCATCAAATGTGAGCTCAAGAGATGATGATTATGTATTAAAGATTGGATATAGTGGAAGTTTGTGTGAAGCTCCTGTTCATATGGCAGCTGAAAAAGGCTTCTTTGATGAGGAAGGTTTAAAGGTAGATTTAATTAAATTAGCCCCAGGAACTGCTTTTGAAGCTGTAACAGCTGGTAAAACAGAAGCTGGATTTGGACTTTTAGCAAGTTTAATTCAACCACTTTCAAATGGATTACCAGTAAAAATCACTACTGGATTACATACAGGCTGCGATAAGGTGCTTGTAAAAAAAGATTCAGGAATAACAAGTATTAAAGATTTAAAAGGTAAAAAAATTGGAGTTCCAGGTTTAACTGGAAGCCCAGCTATTTTTGCTAAACGTGTTCTTGCAGATGCTGGAATTGGTGTAAGTACAGAAAAAATGGAAGTTGAATTCGTTGTTTTTAGTGCTAACGATCTTCCAATTGCCTTAGAAAATGGATCAATTGACGCTATAGCAAATAATGACCCTACTGCATCTATAGCTAAAAAAGAATATAACTTAAATACTATTGCGGATTCCGCTTTAGATGAAAAATATAAAGATCAATATTGCTGCTCAGCCTATGTTCGTGAAAATATAGCAAGTGAACATCCAGAAGTTGCTGCTAAATATACAAGAGCTATGCAAAAAGCAAGTGCTTGGATACAAGCAAATCAAGATGAGGCTACAAAAATACAAGTAGATAATAAATGGGTAGCAGGTGATGCAGCGTTTAATGCAGAAGTTTTAAAAACATATAACTATATACCATCTGTAAGTGGAGCTTATGATGCATTTGGGGCAACAGCAAAAGCTCTTCAAGAAGTGGGAATGCTTGACAAAAATGTTGATATTGAAGCACTTCACAAAAAGAGTTTTGCAAATTTTGATAATGTTCCAAATGAAGTTAAGTCTTCTGATGTAAAAAAATAAAACTTAATAGCTTGCTATCTATATAGATAGCGAGCTATCAATAAAATATAGGGGGTTTTTATTATGAGTAAAATTGCAAAGAAATTAACTGATTTAATAGGGAATACACCTCTGTTAGAACTAACAGACTACAATAAAGAAAATGGAGTTCAAGGAGAATTAATAGCAAAATTAGAATACTTTAATCCAGGTGGAAGCGTAAAAGATAGAATTGGATATGCAATGGTTCAAGATGCTGAAGAAAAGGGGGTTCTAAACAAGGATAGTGTAATAATAGAGCCTACAAGTGGAAATACAGGGATTGCTTTAGCCTTTGTTGCAGCATCTAAAAACTATAAACTAATACTTACAATGCCTGAAACCATGAGTATAGAAAGAAGAAATTTACTTAAAGCATTAGGGGCAGAACTAGTATTAACACCAGGTAAAGATGGTATGAAAGGAGCTATTAGAAAGGCAGAAGAACTTTCAGCTCAAATTCCTAATTCCTTTATACCTCAACAGTTTGAAAATGCCTCTAATCCTGAAATTCACAGAAAAACTACTGCTGAGGAAATTTGGGCTGATACAGATGGGAAAATAGATGTTTTTGTTGCTGGAGTAGGTACAGGTGGAACAGTAACTGGTGTAGGTGAAGCGTTAAAGAAAAAGAATCCTGATATAAAAATTATAGCTGTAGAACCATATGATTCACCAGTATTATCAGGTGGAGCTTCAGGTCCTCATAAAATACAGGGAATAGGTGCTGGTTTTGTACCTAAGGTTCTTAATAATGAAATAATTGATGAGATTTATAAAGTTAGAAATGAAGAGGCATTTAGAACTTCTAAAGCATTAGCAAAAAGTGAAGGTTTGTTAGTAGGAATATCTTCTGGAGCAGCAGCTTTTGCAGCAACTCAAATAGCAAAAAGAGAAGAAAATAAGGGTAAGGTAGTAGTAGTTTTATTGCCTGATACTGGAGAAAGATATTTGTCCACACCGCTTTTCCAAGACGAAGAAAGACTTTAGTAATCTATAAAATAGGGGAGTTAAGATATGAGTAGATTTATTGATAGACCAAGATATGTGTGTTCCCTTGGTGGAGGGTTAGAGACCCTCCATGCCTTACCAAGAACTGTACCTATAGTGCATGCATCTTCAGGATGCGGTGCTAATATTTCAAATGCTACAAATCCAGGTGGAGGACACTTTGGATCAGGTTATGTTTCGGGAACTGCGCTTCCAAGTACTAATGTAATAGAAAGAGATATAGTTTTTGGAGGAGAAGACAGATTAAAAGAGCAGATTAAGTCAACTCTTGAAATTGTTGATGGAGACCTTTATGTAGTAGTTACTGGTTGTATGGTTGAGATGATAGGTGATGATGTTAAAAGAGTTACTAGAGAATTCTCGGATGATGGACATCCTATACTTGTTGCTGAAACTGGTGGGTTTAGGGGGAATTCTTTTACTGGATATGACTTGATATTAGAAACTTTGTTTAGAGAGTTTGTTTTGAAAAAAGAAGAAAAGAAAGAGGATGTAGTTAATATATTTGGGGTGGTTCCTGCTCAGGATGCTTTTTATAAAGGGAACTTAAGAGAATTAAAAACTCTTTTAAGTAAACTTGGATTAAAAGTTAACACTATTTTTGGAGAAGGAGAAACCTTAGAAGATTTAAAAAATATTGGGGATGCAAAGTTAAATATTGTAGTATCTGATTTTTATGGAGTTGACCCAGCTAAGGTATTTGAAGAAGTACATGGCACGCCATATATTGTTACATCAATACCAATAGGTGCAAGAGCTTCAGAAGAATTCGTTAGCTTAGTAGCTGAATCACTAGGTTTAGAAGATAAGTTAACAGAAAAAGTTATAAAAGAAGAAAAGGGAATTTACTATGATTATCTAGAAAGGATAGTAGATATAGTTAATGATGTGGATTTGCAGCGTTACGGAATAGTTGTTGGAGACGCAAACTATGGACCTGCTGTAACTAAATTTATATCAGATGAATTAGGATGGATACCTTCCCTTACAGTTATTACAGATATATTAGAAGATGAGCAGAAGGAAAAGCTTCTGGAAAGATTTGAAGATTACGAGTCAGGTTTAAAACCAACTGTGGTTTTTGATACTGATACCTCATCTGTAAAAAGGCATCTAAAAAAAGTATGGCCTCAGAATAATGGAAGTAAGTATTTTGATTCCTTTGGTCCAGCAGTTATAATAGGTAGTTCTTTTGAAAGAGATCTTTCAGAAGAGTTTGGATATCCACTACTTAATGTTTCTTTTCCAGTAACTTCAAGAGTATCTTTAAGTAGAGCGTATGCTGGCTTTAGAGGTGGCATTAATTTAGTTGAAGATTTAATCACTCTACTTGTAAGTGGTAGATAGAAAATAAATTTTTAGGAGGGAAAATATGAGTACAATAAATTATATAGATTCTAAAACACCACCTCCAAGAGAAGATAGGTTTGTAGTAACTAATGCCTTTGGAGGAACTTGTTCAGAAATTGTAAGCTGTGGGAAAAGAAATTGTGTAAATGGTAACGAAAGAGCTTTTTCACAAACATTTGGCTGCCAATTTACTTTAAGTCTGGCAATACTTAATACATTAAGAAATGCTGTTATTATAATGCATGCCCCTGTTGGATGTGGCAGCTGTAGTATAGCAAATGCGGCTTTGAGTAAAAAATTTAAACAATTAAGAGATCCTGATGCAAAAGCTAATATATGGCTAAATACAAATTTAAATGAAGCAGATGTTATAGGTGGTGGATTAGATAAACTAAAAGAAGCAGTATTATATGCTGAAAGTGAGTTTAGACCAGAATCCATTATAGTTGCAAATGGTTGTGTACCAGCCTTAATAGGCGATGATATAGATGGTTTGCTTCAGCAAGTTAGACCACAAGTGTCAGCTAAGTTAGTAGCAGTTCATTGTGAGGGTTTTAAAACTAGGATAATGGCTACAGCCTATGATGCCGTTTATCATGGCTTATTAAGAAACTTTGTAAGAGATCAACAGATACCTTTAGAAGAAAAGATATATGAAAATGAAATAGAGAAGTTAAAAGAACAATATAGAATAAATCGCACAGTTAATGTTTTAAATGTTTCTTCTATGAGTAGAGATGATGAAGTGGAATTAGAGAGACTTTTAAATGCACTTGGATTAACTGTTAGATTTTTGCCTTGTTATGCTGAAACAGATACCTTTAAATATGTTACGGAAGCTGCTTTAAACATAAGTATTTGTGCAACACATGATGACTATTTCTCAAAACATTTAGAACTTCTTTATGGAATACCATTTGTACTTAAAACCATTCCTATAGGTAGGAAAAATACTGAGATATGGATTAAAGATATAGCTGAATTTTTTGGACTTGAGGAAGAGGCAGAAAAACTTATAGAAAAAGAAAGTAAGGAATTAGATGAGGCATTAGAACCGTATAGAAAAACGCTAAAAGGAAAAAGAGCCTACTTAACTGGTGGAGAAATAAGAATCTTATCTACAGCAGAGCTTTTAGATGATTTGGGTATGGAAGTAATAGGTATGAGAGGATTTCATTATGATGAATTTGCTGATCCATTAATAGAAGTGTTACCTAATAAAGATGAGATATTATTTAACGCAGCTACTCAACAGCCTTTTGAATTAGCAAATTTAATAGAAAGAGAAAGACCAGACTTAGTTATAGGTCATGTAGGAGGAAATGGACATATAGCAAAACAAGGAGTGCCTGTCTTCCCTTTGTTTGGCCCAAGCTACAATTACCTAGGTTATTCTGGAGCTTTTGAAATAGCTAGAAGATTAAATAGAATATTAAAAAATACTATGTTTAACAAAAATATTTCAGAGAATGTAAAATTACCATATAAAAAAGAATGGTATTCACAAAATCCATTTCATTATATAAAAAATCAAGAAGATTTAGGATAAGAAAAGAGGTGTACATCTATTAAAAAGACAGTTTATATGGATTATGCAGCTACCACCTATACTAAACCAGAAGTATTAAATGAAATGCTGCCTTATTTTACTGAATTTTATGGAAATCCCTCTTCAAGTTATGATATTTCCGATGAACCTAAAAATGGGATAAAGTTAGCAAGAGAAAGAGTATGTAAAGCTATAGGAGCAGAGAAAAATGAAATATATTTTACTAATGGAGGTTCTGAAGCTGATACTTGGGCATTAAAAGGAATAGCCTTAGCTAATAAAAATAAAGGAAATCATATTATAACTTCAAAAATAGAACATCATGCTATATTGCATACCTGTGATTATCTAGAGAAACAAGGTTTTGAAGTAACCTATCTTTCTGTAGATGAATTTGGAATAATAAATCTGGAAGAATTAAAAAACTCAATTAAAGAAACTACAATACTTGTTTCAATAATGTTTGTAAACAATGAAATCGGAACTATTGAACCTATAAAAGAGATAGGAACTATATGTAGAGAAAAAGGGGTATATTTTCATACAGATGCAGTTCAGGCAATTGGACATATAGATATTGACGTAAATAAACTTAATATTGATCTAATGTCAATATCAGGGCATAAGTTTTATGCGCCTAAGGGTATTGGAGCTTTGTATATAAGAAATGGAGTTAATATAGATTCCTTGGTACATGGGGGAGGACAAGAAAGGTCTAAGAGAGCAGGAACCGAAAATGTTCCTGGGATAGTAGGACTAGGTAAAGGGATTGAACTTATTACTTCAAGTATCAATGAAAACTCATATAAGATAAAAAGACTTAGAGATAGACTTATTGATGGGTTATTAAGCATTCCTAATAGTAGACTAAATGGACCTAGTGGAGAAAATAGAGTATGGGGAAACGTTAATGTTTCCTTTGAAAATATAAATGGAGAGTCAGCCCTACTATTGTTAAATCAAGCAGGAATATACGTTTCTAGTGGAAGTGCTTGTGCATCTAAATATTTAGATCCATCTCATGTGCTTGTAGCTATAGGATTAGATGAGGGCAAAGCTAAAAGCTCAATTAGATTTACATTAGGAGAAAGAAGCACTAAAGAAGACATAGATTATGTAATAAAAACTACTAAGGATATAGTGACCAGGCTTAGGAAAATAGATTCATATTTATAATTACAAATAGAATAAAACTTAAATAAGTGTTGCTAATGTTATTTGGCGACCAGAATTTTTAGAGAATCCTAAGAACTATGTCCCCTGGTAATCTTAGTAGATGACTAAAATCTGGTGATACATTAGCAACTTCTTATAAATAAGAGGTGGATAAATGGCTTATAAAATAGCGGTAGCAAGTAGTGATGGTAAGGTTATAAATGAGCATTTTGGTAAAGCAAGTAAGTTTTTAATATTTAATATAGAAGGAGATAAATATAAGTTTTCAGAAGTATTAGAAGCATCTCCATTTTGTAATAATGGAGATCATAATGAAGAAAAACTTTTACTAGCAACAGAAAAACTCGCAGGATGTAGAGCGGTTTTAATTACTCAGATAGGATATGTTGCAGTAAAAGCATTAGAAAGCAGGGGAATAGAAGTGTTTGAAATTAAAACTTTAATAGAGGATGCTTTAAATAAGATAATACTATATTATTTAAAAGTTGATGGAGGAATTTAATATGGCTAAAAAGTTGAAACAGATTGCGATTTATGGTAAAGGTGGCATTGGTAAATCTACAACAACTTCAAATATAAGTGCAGCATTAACCACAATGGGCTATAAGGTTATGCAGTTTGGATGTGACCCAAAAAGCGATTCAACAAATACACTAAGAGATGGTACTTACATTCCAACTGTACTTGATACCTTAAGAGAAAAAAACAAGGTAAATGCACATGATGTAATATTTCAAGGCTTCAATGGGATATATTGTGTAGAAGCAGGTGGGCCAGCTCCAGGCGTTGGATGTGCAGGAAGAGGTATAATAACTGCGGTTCAGCTATTTAAACAACAAAGAGTATTTGAGGAACTAGATTTAGATTATGTTATATATGATGTTTTAGGAGATGTTGTATGCGGTGGATTTGCAGTTCCTATTCGTGAAGGGATAGCAGAGCATGTTTTCACGGTATCTTCATCTGACTTTATGTCGGTGTATGCATCAAACAATCTTTTTAAAGGAATTCATAGATATTCTAATTCAGGTGGAGCTTTATTAGGAGGAGTTATAGCAAACTCAATTAATCAACCTTATTCTAAAGCAATAATAGATGATTTTGTGGCTAGAACTAACACTCAGGTTATGGAATATGTTCCAAGATCAATAACTGTCACCCAAAGTGAGCTTCAAGGTAAAACTACTATAGAAGCTGCTCCAGATTCAGAACAAGCTAAGATTTATAAAAGACTTGCAAAAAGAATTTCAGAACATACAGATTCTAAAGTGCCATCTCCACTTACAGTAGGAGAACTTAAGGATTGGGCAGGAAAATGGGCAGATCAACTTCTTGCTATAGAGAGTGGACAAATCACTTCAAATGCAGCAGGAATATAAACTTACAATAATTAAACCTCATGTGGATAAATCTCATGAGGGATTTTTTTAAATGACAAAAAATAAAGGGAGGAAATATAAATGACAGAGTTAAAAAAATCATGTACAAATTGTGGAACATATAATTGCAAATCTAGGGATAGTGTATTCCCACCATTTTGTCTTACAGAAAATGTTGACGAAAAAATTCTAGATGAGGCTTTGGATTTATATAAAAATGATGAACTAGTATCAAAGATTGCTCATGCATCAGCAGAAGTTGAGGGACAGTACTACGGACAGCTAACAAGAGCAGAGGAAATTATAGTATTTGCAAAAAAAATAGGCGCAAAGAAGATAGGCATTGCAACTTGTATAGGACTTATTGAAGAAAGTAAAATCTTTGGTAAAATCCTTAAAGCAAAAGGCTTAGACTTTTATAGTGTAGCTTGTAAGGTTGGAGGAACTGATAAAAATGAGATAGGAATAAAAGATGAGGATAAGATTATAAAAAGTGGGTATGAAGCGCTCTGTAACCCTATTGCTCAAGCTAAGATATTAAATGAAGAAAAAACAGACCTTAATGTGGTTGTAGGACTTTGCGTTGGGCATGATTCATTGTTTATGAAATATTCAGAAGCGCCAGTAACAACACTTGTAACCAAAGATAGAATACTTGCACATAACCCAGTTGGTGCATTATATGCGTCTTGTTTTTATTACAGCAGACTTCTAAAAGAGGAGAATTAGAATGGGCGTTAGAATAGCTGCAGGAAGCAGTGATGGAATAGTTATAGATCAACATTTTGGAAGTTGTAATAAATTTTATATTTTTGAACTTATAGAAGATGGTAATTTTAATATTTTAGATATTAGAGAAGGTATAGATGATAAAGAGGATTTTATAGAAACATATGACGAAGTAAAATCTTTAGGCTGTCATGGCAATAGTAATGGGGGCTGTGGGTCAGGCTACTCACCTAAAGAGCATAATAATGATGATTTATTTTCTAAAGTGAAGTTATTAAATGATTGTGATATGGTATTAATAAATAGAATAGGAAAATTTGCAGAAAAGCTATTATTAAAAAATGGTATAAGTGCCCTAGAAGCTGAAGGAAATATTGAAGAGGCATTTTCGAGACTATTTAAATATTATAAAAGAATAAAAAAATTATAGATATTTACGGCAAATAATAAAGTCATGTTTAAATATATTGATTTAAATGTGACTTTATAGTTTTATATAAACTAACAAATAAATATTAGTTTAATATTCTATAACAAGTAAATACTTTCATTGTTGACAGTAAAGGTCGGATTTGCTATTATTATAAAATAAAGTTTATCATTTTAGTCGGCTTTAAGGAGTGATTTTTTTGAAATTATCTACTAAGGGTAGATATGGTGTAAAAGCTATGGTTGATTTAGCAATACATTATGGACTGGACCCTGTATCAATTAAAACTATATCTGAAAGACAAAATATATCCGAATATTATTTAGAACAATTATTTTCACCACTTAGAAAAGCAAAACTTTTGAAAAGTATAAGAGGTGCCCAAGGAGGATATATACTAAACAAAGATCCTAAAGAAATAAAAGTTTCTGATATAATGGAGATTTTAGAAGGACCAGTTGAAATAGCAGAGTGTATTGATGGTGTTGTCTGCGACAACCTAGATTGTTGTGCAACCAGGCTTTTATGGAAAAAAATTAAAGAAAGTATTGATGAAGTTATGGAGTCTGTAACTTTACAAGACATTGTTGACGACTATAACAGTATGAAAACAAAAAATTCTTTGATAAAAATGGAGAAGAGGAGTGATAACAATGAATAAAACAGTTTACATGGATTATTCAGCTACTACATATGTTAAACCAGAAGTTCTAGAAGAAATGATGCCATATTTTACTCAAAGTTTTGGAAATCCATCATCCTTTTATGGAATTTCTAGAGATACAAAAAGAGCTATAGATAAGGCAAGAGAAAGAGTTGCAAAGCCCTTAAATGCAGACTCTTCAGAAATATACTTTACTGGCGGCGGATCAGAAGCTGATAACTGGGCCATTAAAGGTGTAGCATTTGCCCAAAAGAAAAAAGGAAATCATATTATTACAACTAAAATAGAGCACCATGCGGTATTACATACTTGCGAATGGTTAGAGAAAAATGGATTTGAAGTAACTTACCTAGATGTTGATTCAGAAGGTTTTATAAAAATAGAAGACTTAGTAAATGCAATTAAAGATACAACTATATTAGTTTCTGTAATGTTTGCAAACAATGAAATAGGAACTATTCAACCTATAAAAGAGATTGGTGAAATCTGTAGAGAGAAAAGAATAATTTTCCATACAGATGCAGTTCAAGCAATTGGAAATTTAGAGATAGATGTTAAAGACATGAACATCGACTTACTTTCTTTAGCTGGACATAAGTTTTATGGTCCTAAAGGAGTAGGAGCTCTTTATATAAGAAAAGGTGTAAGAATAGATAATTTAATCCACGGTGGTGGTCAAGAAAGAGCAAGAAGAGCAGGAACAGAAAATATAGCTGGAGTTGTAGGACTTGGTAAAGCTATGGAACTTGCTTATGAAAACCTAGAAGAACACACTAAGGCTATGGAAGTTCTTAGAGAGAAACTAATAGACGGACTATTAAAAGTGCCACATACAAAGTTAAATGGACCAAGAGGTGATAAGAGATTACCTGGTAATGTTAACGTAGGTTTTGAATTTATTGAAGGAGAGTCAATACTTCTTTCATTAGATTTTGAAGGTGTTTGTGCGTCTTCAGGTAGTGCTTGTACGTCTGGTTCTCTAGATCCATCTCATGTACTTTTAGCTATAGGATTACCTCATGAAAAAGCTCATGGATCTTTAAGATTGTCTTTAGGAGATGGAAACACAGAAGAAGAGGTAGATTACGTTTTAGAAGTAGTACCTCCAATTATAGAAAGATTAAGAAATATGTCTCCACTATGGGAAGACTTTTTAAAGAAAGGGGAAAAATAATATGATATATAGTGACAAAGTAATGGACCATTTTAGAAATCCTAGAAACGTAGGTGAAATCGAAGACGCAAACGGTGTTGGAGAAGTAGGAAACGCTAAATGCGGAGATATAATGAAAATATACTTAAAGGTTGAAGATAATGTAATAAAAGATGCTAAATTCAAAACTTTTGGTTGTGGATCAGCAATTGCATCATCATCAATGGCTACAGAACTAATAATAGGAAAAACTTTAGAAGATGCTTGGGAATTAACTAATAAAGCAGTAGCAGAAGCTTTAGATGGACTTCCACCAGTTAAAATGCACTGTTCAGTTTTAGCAGAAGAAGCTATTCATAAAGCTATAAATGATTATAGAAAAAATGCTGGATTAGATCTAACAGGTTGGGATTTTGAAGAACATGATGATATTCATGACCATGTTCATGGTGATGAATAATATAAAGGTGGTTTTATGAAAAAGAAAGTTGTTGTAGGTATGAGCGGAGGAGTTGATTCCTCTGTTGCAGCATACCTCTTAAAAGAACAAGGTTATGACGTTATAGGAGTAACCATGCAAGTATGGCAAGAAGATAAGGACTATGAAGAAAGAGAAGGTGGATGCTGTTCACTATCAGCTGTAGATGATGCTAGAAGAGTGGCAGATAAGCTGGGTATTCCTTTTTACGTTCTAAACTTTAGAGATAGTTTTAAAGAAAAAGTTATAGACTACTTTGTAGATGAATACTTAGAAGGAAAAACTCCAAACCCTTGTGTAGCTTGTAATAAATATCTTAAATTTGATGAATTATTAAGAAAAGCAGAAGGAATAGGAGCAGAATACGTAGCTACAGGACATTATGCAAAAATAGCTAAAGAAAATGGTAGATATAATCTTATAAAAAGTGATGATGATAGAAAAGATCAAACCTACGCTTTATATAACCTTACTCAATACCAGCTTGAGCACACATTAATGCCTTGTGGAGAATACACTAAAGATAAAATAAGAGAAATAGCTAAGGAAATTGGCTTGGCTGTTCATAATAAGAAAGATAGCCAAGAAATATGTTTTGTTAGTGATAACAATCATGGTAACTATATAACTTTAGCTAAACCTGGCACAGTTAAAACTGGTAAATTTGTTGATAAATTTGGTAATATACTTGGAGAGCATAAAGGAATTGTATACTATACAATAGGTCAAAGAAAAGGACTAGGAATAGCGCTTGGAAGACCTGTTTTTGTTACAGATATAAATCCAATGACAAATGAAGTAGTCCTTGGACCAGAAGAAGACATATTTAAAACAGATCTAATAGCTAAGGATTTAAACTTCATAACTTTTGATAAGTTAGATAAAGAAATAGAAGTTACAGCTAAGATGAGATATTCTGCAAAACCAGCTAAAGCAATTGTTTCACCTTATGAAGATGGTAAGGTAAAAGTTAGCTTTAAGGATAAGCAGAGAGCCATAACCAAGGGTCAATCAGTTGTATTCTATGATGGAAACAATGTAGTTGGCGGTGGAATAATAGAAAGTATTCTATAGAACTTAAAAAGAGCTTTTGGGTGAAACCAAGAGCTCTTTTTTTGCTATCTATTTATATATTCTTTTGATATATCAATAAAGCTTTTAAGTGAAGCATTAAGTTTTACATGGTCATTTATTACAAATTTAAGCTTAAGTTTATTAAAATCCTCACCTAAATCATAAACATGAAAATTATTGTTTTTAGGCAAAATACTTTTAGGTAAAAGAGACACACCTAGACTACTATTTACGCCATTAAGAATAGATTCCAAAGTATCAAACTCTAGGATGTTAACTGGACTTAAGTGGTTAGTAGCAAACCATTTTTTTAGAAGCTTACCATAGGGACAGTAATTATCTGTATTTACTATTATTGGTGTGGTTATATTATTAATATCATTAATGGGGGTAGAAGAGATTAAAACCACCTCCTCCATGAAACTAAAAACTTCCTTAAACTTAATAGATGGATATTCATCATATATAAAGGCACCATCTAGCTCATGTTTAGAAAGTTTATCTAAAAGAACTTCTTGCTTTTCAGTTTTTAATACTAAAGCTACAGAAGGATTTTTATCATAAAATAAAGCAAATAACTTAGGTAGTCTAGAGGCTGAAATAGTTTGTGTAGCTCCAATTGTAAGTTTAGAACTGATTTTAGAAGGGGAGAACTCTTCTGTAACTTCATCCACTAACCTAATAATTTTATCAGCATACTCAAGTAGTTTATCACCATTGGGAGTAACAGTGACACCTCTATTATTCCTTGTAAATAAAGTTGTATTTAGTTCATTTTCAAGAACCTTAATTCTCATAGTTATATTAGACTGTGCATATCCAAGGTTTAAGGCAGCTTTTGATATAGACTTTTCGTATGCAACCATTTGAAATATTCTTAAATCATTAATTTCCATAGTAGAAAACCTTTCAGAAATAATATTTATATTGTGATATCACTAAAAATGATATTAGCTATTATTTATAAGTATTATACAGCTTTTATTTTGGGAGTTAAACTATAATTGTAAAAACAAAAATAACTATTCTTATAATTTATAAAAAATACAAGGAGGATGAGAGTAAAATGATAGCAACACAATATAAGATTATATTACCCAGCGATTATGATATGAATATAATAAAGGACAGAGTCAAAAATAATGGTCATAAAACCGATGGTTTTGAAGATTTAAAGATCAAACTATATCTTATAACAGAAAAGGGAGAAAATAATAACCTACAAAATAGTTATTGCCCTTTATATATATGGAAAGACAGCAAGGGCCTAAATAAATTCCTATTTGATGGCTTTTATGATAATATAATAACTTCCTTTGGATGGCAAAAAGTCAATGTAGGAATACCATTAATTGATACAACAACTCAGGATTTTAAAAATATAAAATACATATTTGAAATAACAAAAGAAATAAAACCTCAAGAAAGTTTGAAAAACTTAAAGGACGAAATAGAAAAGAATATGCCTAAACTTTACGACGTAGAGTATGTTGTTATTTATAATCCAGATAAGTGGAAATATAGTATATTCTATTTTATAGAAGATTTAAGCAAGGTAAAATCAGAAAAAGGGATAATTTATAATGTACTTCATATATCGGAAGAGAAATGATAATAGAAATATGCTTTAAATTAAAAATAAGGGTTTATTTATTATAGAAATTTGATAAAATAAAGTGTAAGTAAAAAATACTTAGTGCGTCAACACTAAGTATCCTTAGAACAAAAGTGATAGCGCAAGCTAGTCACTTTCACAAGATGCTTATTTTGTTTTAGGGCTATTGGATTTAATTATTTTGAGAAAAAAGTGCTAATCTTGTTGGGATGGGGCACTTTTTTCACTTTAACTTATATATCAAGACCAAGAAACTTAATCTTAGTTTTTAAATGATTATAAAGTTAATAAGAAAATTAATAGGAGATAATACAATAAAACATGAGTAAAAAGAGAAAATATAAAAGGCGAACTAATGATAACCTTGAAGTATGGTCAGAAAATCAGTATGAAGAGTATTTAAAAGGGGTATATGGTATGGAATTTATAGCAGGATTTACAGAAGGTGGGGTTCCTTATGGTTTGTTTTATGAAGAAATAGAAACAAATATAGTAGAGAAATCAGAAAAAATCTGCGAATTAGATGATGAAATACCATTTTAGATAATGGAGAGATTACAATGTCAGTTACAGATTTATAGTGGAGTTGTTGAATTAAACTCCTTAGAATTAAGCTTACGGAGGCGATATAGATGACAGAAGTTGGACAAATGATTTTTGAACGTGGAAAATTAGAAGGAAAAGCAGAGGTATTAATAAAACAATTAATTAAAAAGTTTAAATCAGTACCTCAACAATATATTGATAAAATAAAAGTTTCACCAGAAGTTGTTGTAGAAGAAATAGCTACAGATATTTTTGAATTAGAAAAAATTCAAGATTTAGAAAAATACTTTACACTTTAATACTGTAGAAGAACCGAATGTTCTTCAGGTTCATTTTAGACTTAATTCACACCAAAGGATTATTGATATCAACTAAAGATATCAATAATCCTTTTTTTATAACCTTATAGAATAGTTAAGTTTATATGCTTTCGTTGAATTAGCTGTAAAAAATGCTATATAATAACTATATAAGGAAATAGAAATGAGGAGAACACTAAAATTACTATAGTTGAGCTTGCGGTATAGTAAGGAGGTCTTTTTATGAATGATACAGAGGATAAAATTAAGGTTGCTTATAAAGAGTCAAAAAACATTTATGACGATGTTTTGACAGCAAATAGTTTTTGGTCAAAAGCCTATAATAAATTTGCATGGGGTATGAAAGATGAGGATTATGTTCTAACACTACTTTCTTTTATTCCCAATGACTTCGATGGTAAAATGCTTGATGTACCAGTAGGAACAGCAGTATTTACAGCAAATAAATATAAAACCATAAAAAATGCTGATATTACTGCATTAGACTATTCTACAGATATGCTCTCACAGGCTGAAAAACGCTTTGAACATATGGGAATCAGAAATATTAAATGTGTACAAGGTGATGTGTCCAATCTTCCTTTTGAAGCAGATAATTTTGATTTGGTTCTTTCAATGAATGGATTTCATGCTTTTCCTAATAAAGAAAATGCATTTAAAGAAACTGCAAGAGTTCTTAAAAAAGGTGGTATATTCTGTGGTTGCTTTTACATTAGTGGTGAACGAAAAACAACAGATTTTATAGTAAACAAATTCCTAATGCCCAAAGGATGGTTTACACCTCCCTTTTATACTAAAGATGAAGTTTCTCAAATACTGAATAAACTATATAGAAAAGTTGAGGTTTATAATATTAAATCTATTGTGTATTTTAGGTGTGTGAAATAAAGTAAATATTATTTGAATGTAAAATTAGGTTGTGTTTGTTTTATTTTTGATATATTATAAATAAGAAATACTTAGTGCGCTAACACTAAGTATCCTTAGAACAAAAGTAGAGAGCACAAATTTTATATTTGTTGCTAGTCACTTTCACAAAGTGATTATTTTGTTTTAGGGCTATTGGATTTAACTAAATGTATTTAGAAGAAAAAGTGCTACTCTTGTTGGGATCAATGTCATTAAGTTAGTCATTGAACATATTTGATAATTTATGCAGAGGATATCTACCGGAATATAAGATACC
>NZ_JAKGTG010000030.1:0-53973 GCF_022324845.1 Clostridium sp. YIM B02506 | reverse complement strand
GCGAGTAGCGCCGCCAGTATCATGCCCTTATAGGGCTTAATCAAGCCTCCGGCTGAGCCGGTGGTACTTGACTCTTTAGGCAATTATAGTTAACTAGAACTGTGGATAACTCTATGAGATGAATTTGTCGTTAGATGTTAATGCTACTTCTAAGAATAAAAAATAGGAATTGAGCGCCTGCCAGATTTTCCTCACATGCGTTTGGAAAGGCAGATGCGCAAAAAAAATCGACGGCTCATAATCGCCTTGACAATTTTTTTATGCAGTTATAAATTTAATAAAATATTTTTTATGTAGGGAACAATTACCCTTTCATGTATGTCTTATTGATGAGATTGGAAAGGAGGGAATTTATTGAATATAGAAAAACTAGTTAAGAAAGCGACTAAAGGAAATAAAGATGCCTTTGTTGAATTGATGAAAATTTATGAAAGAGACATGTACAACCTAACAAGATATATGTTAGGAAATAATGAAGCTACATATGATGTAGTCCAAGATACGATTTTAACTGTTTATGAGAAGATATCCACGCTAAAAAATCCAAGTTCATTTAAAAGCTGGCTATTAAAAATAGTAGTGAATAAAAGCAAAAGTGAACTTTCTAAACAAAACAAGATTATATATTTGGAAAATAGTATTGAAATTCCTATAATTGATAAGGACTTAGAAAAGATTGAGTTAATGAGCTTAGTTTCTGATCTGCCTGATGACTTTAAATCAGTAATAATATTATTTTATTTTAATGATCTTAGTTATAAAGAAATATCTGAAATTTTGGATATTCCAGAAGGTACAGTTAAATCAAGATTATTTAGAGGTAAAGAAATATTACACAAAATTATATATATGGAGGAGGATAAGGCTAATGGAAAAGGATAATTTTCTAGATTTAATTGAAATATCAAAAAATGAAGATATTGATGAAGGATTTCACAAGATATTTGATAAAACCTTAAATAACCTACCAAAGAAGAAAAAGCATACTAAATTATTTAAGATAGCTGCATCAATGGCGTTGGTTGCCATTTTGTCTAGTTATACCATGGCATTTGCAGACAGCCTCCCAATAATAAGTAACATAAAAGATTATTTTTATGCACCAGAAGAGTATGTTAAATATTCAAAAAATATTGATACATCAATTCCATATAAAAGTTATATAGTCGATATCAAAGACGTAATATTCGATAATAACTTTATTATATACTCATATTCAATTACTAGAAAAGATGGAAAAGCATTTGAAGAAATGGAGGAAGAAAAGCTAGAACTTTCAGTTTTAATAGATAAAGAATATTTACCTAAAGATAGTGGATATAGTGGTAGTTGCTTTAACAGAGTAAAAAGTGATACTGAAATATCTTATATAAACTATTATATCGTTAAACCATTAAATCTTCCAGATAAGATAGGAGTTACTTTTAGCCTTTCAGATGAAGGAAAGATAAAAAAATCAGTTAAATATCAACTAGATAAAGGTGAGTTGGCTTCTCAAAATATTGATGTTAAATTGGATAAACAAATTAATACAGAGGAAGGATCAATTTATTACGATTCCATTTCTTTTACACCTTTTGGTGCTGTCTTCTTCTCTCAAAATAGAGGTGGCTGGGACTTCAAAGATAGAGATCCATACTATTTTGCATTATTTGATGAAACAGGTAGACAATTAACCCTACCATCAACTTCTAAGGGATTTGATTATAATAATAAAGTTACTGACATTATTAAAGAACTTACTTCTAGCGAATATAAAGGGCATAAAAGCATAACAATTAAAACCTATGATAGTAGGAATGGAAAAGCAGTTGAGAATTCAGAAGTAACAGTAACTATACCTACAACAAAATAAGGTTCTTATAAGTTTAAGTTTCAATTAATCTAGTTTATTGGTATAATTTTCTATAGTGAATATTCTTTATTATAAAATCTTATATGTTATTTTTATGGAGAAGATTATGAAACAAAACGCCAAAACAGCTATAATTAACTCTTTTAAAGAATTATTGAATAAAAAATCATTAGACAAAATTACGGTTACTGGTATCTGTGAGCATTGTGATGTTAATAGGCAGAGCTTTTATAATTACTTTAGTGATATCATGGATATTTTTAAATGTATATTTTATGATGAATTATCACAAGAAATAGCCCAAAACAGAACCTTTGAAACATGGGGTGGTGGTTTTTTAGCTACCATGCATTATTTTAAGAAAAACTCTAAAATGATTTTACATGTTTATAATTCTTCCTATTGGTCAGAGGCTAATATTTATATATCTGAGCTTTCTAGAAATCTACTTAGTAGTGTTGTTAACGAATGTTCAATTGAGATGGGTGTTAGTTTGAATGAAAATGATCAAAACTTTATAGTTAATTTTTATAGACATGTCTTTAATGGGATCATAGGTGATTGGGTTAGTGAAGGTATGGTGGAAGAACCTGAGATAGTTCTTAAAAAACTTCTTATAATGATAACAGGAAGTATTCCTCGTTCTATAGATATATTTGTAAAAGAAGGATTAAAATAATTAATAGTTTCATATAGTAAGAAAGTGTTTAAAGTAGACACTTTCTTTTTTTTGTCTATTGAAAAACAAATTGCAATAAATGTAAAATTAATACTGAGGGATAATTTTACAAATTATTAGGGGGAGAGATTATGTTTGTTTTTAATTACTCTGAAGGAGCTACTTTTTTAAGTGTATGGGGAGTATGGATATTAATATTTATAGCCCTTTTTGTATTTAACGAAGTTGCTAGAAAAAATAAGTACGTGGGATTATTTTGCTTTGTTGTATTACCAGTAATTATTTCAGTTTTATGGTTTACAGTATTAAGTGATACTACATATACTGACTGGTTTCATCTTGCAAAGGTTTATTCTGCTACAGCTGGATGTATTGGTTTTTGGTGTATAAGACATCTTAAGTTTAAAAATAAGTTTACAGGTAAGGAGTGGAGACTTGCAGATAAAAAATGGGCTTTATGTTTCCCACCACTTATTCTTGCTATAAACATAATGGAAGCTGTTGCCCGTGATTTTCAAGTTGGGTTTCAATATGCTGGTGGCGGTATAGCAGATGGCATGTATGTACTTGGTGGACCATGGAATTTTATGAATGCTATAGCTGGTATTTTAAATATCATAACCATAACTGGATGGCTTGGAATTACTATAAGAAAGAAAACCAAAAATGACAATAGTAGAGACATGCTATGGCCAGATATGCTTTGGTTTTGGATAGTTGCCTATGATCTATGGAATTTTGCATATACCTATAACTGTCTTCCAGGACATTCATGGTATTGTGGTTTTGCTTTACTTTTAGCCCCAACTCTTTGTGCTTTTACATCTGGAAAAGGTGCATGGCTTCAACATCGTGCCCAAACTTTAGCAATATGGTGTATGTTTGCCCAAACCTTCCCATCATTTATAGATAAGGGAGCCTTTGCAGTTGCTTCATCTTATAATCAATTGCCATTAATCACATTTAGTTTAGCATCCTTAGCTGCAAATGTATTGGTATTTATTTATATGATTTATAAGGTTATTAGAACAAAAAGAAATCCTTATCTTGGAGAGTTATATACAGACCTTAGCGAATACAAAGAAATTAAGCAACTTGGGGAATATTAAGTGAAACTTGATTCAGGTGGAGTTTGCTCCCAATCTGAATCTTAGTTGAACTTATCTAGGGTCGTGCCACTGTTATCTCCCGCCTTAATAGAGGATGGGAGTGTTACAGTGGCTAGACATCAGATAAAGTTGTTGTTAATAAATTAAATAACATGAGAGCTTAATAACTAGTAGAGGAGTAAATATTTATGGACGAATATAAAATTCTTGAAATTAAACAAAGTGTTTTTGAAGATAATGATAGACAAGCTGATTTACTTAGAGAAGATTTAAAGAAAGATAAAACCTTTTTATTAAATCTTATGTCCTCACCAGGTTCAGGTAAAACAACTACAGTTTTAAGAACCATTGAAGCCTTAAAAGATGAAATGAGTATAGGAGTTTTAGAAGCAGACATTGATTCAGATGTTGATGCTAACACAGTTTCAAAAACTGGGGTTAAAGTAATACAATTACACACAGGTGGAATGTGCCATCTTGATGCTGATATGACAAAGCAAGGTTTATTAGGACTTGGAACAGAAGGAATTGATTTTGCAATTTTAGAGAATGTAGGAAACCTAGTGTGCCCGGCAGAATTTGATACGGGAGCCTCTAAAAATGCAATGATTTTAAGTGTACCAGAAGGAGATGACAAGCCTCTAAAATATCCTTTAATGTTTTCTATTGTTGATGTTGTTTTAGTAAATAAGATTGATGCTTTAGACTATTTCGATTTTGACTTGGAAGCTGTAAAAGAACGTGTAAAAAAATTAAATCCTAATATTAAGGTTATTCCAATCTCAGCTAAAAAAGGTGAAGGAATGGATGAGTGGATAGAGTGGATACGTAATGAAGTGAAAATGTGGAATGAGAATTAGCAGTTATTTTGGGAGGGTATTAATATGGTAAAGAAAAAAGTACTTGAATTATCTAATAAAATTGCTGCTGGTATTACTGGTGGGTTAGTAAAAGTAAAACCAACAGATCCTGAGTATAGAATTTTAGAACCTGTAACTTCAGATGAGGAAGCTGAAATAGCACTTTATTTAGAAATTCGTAAGCCTAAAACAGTCAAGGAAGTATCAAAACTTTGTGGTAAGCCAGAGAATGAAGTTGAGAAAATTTTATACAAAATGGCTGTAGATGGATCTATTAAGGTTGAAAAAGAAGATGGCGTAGACATGTATAGCCTTGAACTTTTTGTTCCAGGTGTTATGGAGTATATGGTTGACAATAAGGAAAACGTAGAAAAGTATCCAGTAATTGCTGAATGCTTTGAAGAATATACAAGAAAACTTGGGGCCTTAATGGCTGGAAATATTCCAGTAGGTTTAGGTGTAATGAGAGTCATACCTATTCAAAGTGCTATAGATGGAGATACAAGAAAAGCTTCCTATGAAGAAATAGAAACACTTATTGAAAAACATGAGTTATTTGCAGTTACTGATTGTGCTTGTCGTGCTTCTATGAGGGTAATCGGTGAAGGGTGTGGACACACGGTTGAGGACATATGCATACGTCTAGGGTCAGCAGCTGAATATTATATTCGTACAGGAAAAGGTAGAGAAGTTACTAAAGAAGAGGCTAGAGAGATTTGTTTGAAAGCTGAAAAAGAAGGATTGATGCATCAAATTCCTAATCTATCAGGTCCTGGAAATGCTTTAGCTATTTGTAATTGTTGTGGTTGTTCATGTTTTGGGTTAAGAAATGCAAATCTTTATAGAAACCCTGATTGGTCTCGTTCAAATTACGTTTCTCAGGTAGATATAGATAAATGTGTTGCTTGTGGTGAATGCGTTGAGAATTGTCCATCAAATGCACTAACTTTAGGATTAAGTCTTTGCACTAAAGAACCTATTAAAGCTTCAGTTGAAAAAGAAACCCCTTATGATACTCAGTGGGGAAAGGATAGATGGGACTTTAATTATAGAACTAGAAAAGTTGTTGCAGAAAGTGGAACAAGCCCATGTAAATCAGAATGCCCAGCGCATATAGCAGTTCAAGGTTATGTTAAAATGGCATCTTACGGAAAATATAAAGAAGCTTTAGAACTTATAAAAAAGGAAAATCCATTTCCAGCAGTTTGTGGACGTATTTGTCCAAGAAAATGTGAAAGTGCTTGCACTAGATCAGGTGTAGATGAACCACTTGCAATTGATGAAATTAAAAAATTCATAGCTGATCAAGACTTAAAAGCAGAACATCGTTTTGTACCAGATAAAAAAGCAAAAAGAGAAGAAAAGATAGCTATAATAGGTGGTGGTCCAGCTGGATTATCTTGTGCTTACTTCTTAGGTGCTGAAGGTTATAAGGTAACAGTATTTGAGAAGCAAAATAAACTTGGAGGAATGCTTACTCTTGGAATTCCATCATTTAGATTAGGGAAAGAAGTAGTTAATTCTGAAATAGAAGTTTTAAAGGAGTTAGGAGTAGAATTTAAAACTGGAGTAGAAGTAGGCAAAGATATTACTCTTAATGAACTAAGAAATCTTGGTTACAAGGCTTTTTATCTAGCTATTGGTGCTCAAGGTGGAAGGAAATTAGGTCTTGAAGGTGAAGATGCTAAAGGAGTAATAACAGGCGTAGAGTTTTTAAGAAAAGTAAATCTAGGTGAAGAAATAAAATTAGAAGGTGATGCAGTTGTAATTGGTGGCGGAAATGTTGCTATAGATGTTGCTAGAACTGCTGAAAGAATAGGCGCTTCTAATATAAGTATGTATTGTTTAGAAAGTAGAGAAGAAATGCCAGCACTTGAGGAAGAAATAGAAGAGGCTTTATCAGAAGACATTTCAATAAATAATTCTTGGGGTCCTAAAGCAATTATTCAAGAAAATGGTCAAGTAGTTGGAGTTGAATTTAAAAAATGTATTTCTGTATTTGATGAAAATAATAGATTTAATCCTAAGTTTGATGAAAATCAGACTATGTTAGTTAGAACAAATAATGTTCTAATTTCTGTTGGACAAGGTATAGAATGGGGAGATTTATTAAAGGATTCAAAACTTGAGTTAAATCCTAATAAAACTCTAAAAGTTCAGTCTCTAAGTTACCAAACAGGCGAAGAAGATGTTTTTGGAGGAGGAGATGCTGTAACAGGACCTAAATTTGCAATTGATGCTATAGCATTAGGAAAACAAGGAGCAACCTCTATACATCGTTATATTCATGGAGATAATTTAATTATAGGTAGAGAAAGAGAATATCATGCTTTTGATAAAGAAAACCTAGATAAAGATGGATATGATAGTCTACCAAGACAAAGAACTCTTCATGTAGAGGGCAGTAAATCAAAAGAAACCTTTAAAGATTTACGTGTAACATTTACTGAAGATCAAGTAAAAAAAGAAACTGAACGTTGCTTAGGCTGCGGTGCAACTGTTGTTGATCAATATCAATGTGTTGGCTGTGGAATATGCACAACTAAATGTAAGTTTGACGCAATTAGCCTTGTTAGAAAATATGATAGTGCTGGAGTTGAGTTTAAGGATATGAAATCTACTGTCATTAAACATGTTATTAAGCGTCAAGGAAGAATTGCAGTAAAAAAAGTTAAAAAATCTATAGGTTCAGTTTTCTCAAAGTAGAACGAGGTGAGTTTAATTGCATGAAGTTGGAGTTATGATTGAAGTAGTTAAAACTGTAGAAAAGTTTGCAAAACAAAATTCAATAACAAAGATAGAAACCCTAGTACTTCAGATAGGTGAGATTTCATCTATGGTTCCAAGGTATATAAAGGCCTGTTATCCCATGGCATCAGAAGGAACAATATTAGAAAATGCAAAACTTGAAATAGAGGTATTACCCTGTAATGCTATCTGCAAAGAATGCAACAAAGTTTTTAATCTCTTAGAGAGAAACCATAAATGCCCGAAGTGTGGAAATGATGATTTTGATATATTGAGCGGAAGGGAATTTAATATCAAAGAGATAGTTGCTTGTTAAAAAAATTATCTATTCAATTATGTTGAGCTTAACTAAAGTTATATGCTAAAATTACCATTATATAAATATATTTGGAAGTTTAGTGGGAGGTTTTAAAATGACTGATGAGAAAGTAATCTTTGAAAGCAAGGAACTAGTTGAAAATTCAGGAATTGTTATGGTTGGTACAAATGGTGAAGATGGATACCCTAATATAAAATCAATGATGAGACTAAAGTACGATGGGTTAAAGAAGTTTTGGCTTAGCACAAACACATCAACTAAGAGAGTAGAACTTTTAAAAAAAGATAATAAGACATGCTTATATTTTGTTGATGAAAATAAATTTGCTGGACTTATGCTTGTAGGTACAATTGAAATATTACAAGATAGAGAGTCTAAAGAAATGTTATGGTCAGAAGGGTGTGACGTGTATTATCCATTAGGCATAGATGATCCTGACTATACTGTATTATGCTTTACAGCTGAATGGGGTAACTATTACCGTCATCTGAAAAATGTAACTTTCAAAATAGAAGATACTTATAATGTAGTTATAGAAAATATGTAATGTCACTCAAAGGATTAAAAGGCTAAAATTAAGTATAAATCTATATAAATCTACTTCAAAACACTGTAGTATTCAGAAATGAATTTACAGTGTTTTTCATATAAAGAAACGAAATTTTTTATATCTTATGGTAGAATTAATATATATTAACAATGTAGGGGAGTGGCGAAATGGCAAATAAGATAACGTTTTTAGATATTGATGGAACTATGGTGGATGTGCCTTCTGGAATGGTTGAGCCTGCTGAAAGTACTGTTAAAGCATTAAATGAGTTTAGATCTAAAGGAAATTATACTGTTGTAGCAACTGCAAGGTCAAAAGCACCTACAAGTATTTCTAATTTAGATTTTGATGGATATATATTTTGTAATGGAAATTATATAGTCTTTAAAGATGAAGTATTGTATGATAACTGTCTTTCAGTAGAAGATATAAAATATATTATAAATCTTTCTAAAAAATATAATGCTGAATATATATTTAGTGGAATTGATGGTACATGGAGTAATGATTTAGATAATCCTCTGAATATAAAACATAGAGAATTATTTTTAGGTACAAAAGATAAACCTAAAGATGCATTTTTATCATGGGAGATTGAAGATGTACATGCTAACATGTCTACAGTACTATTTGAAACAGAGGAAGACATGCTTTCTTTTAAAGAAGAACTACCAAAAAACTGGAGTGTACATCCTTATGTTGAAGCAAATATCAGAATGGATATCCATCTTCCTGGATTATCAAAAGGCACAGCAGTGGAATTCTTATTTAACAAATTAGGAATTTCAAAAGAAGATACATTTGCCTTTGGAGATGCCCAAAACGATATTGAAATGATTAAGCTTGTAAAACATGGAATAGCAATGGGAAATGGGACAGATGAGATAAAGTCAATAGCTTATTATGTTACTGATGCGGTAAATAATGATGGAATAGCTAAAGCCTTAAAGAAATTTAAGGTAATTTAATAGTTTTTCATAAGTTGATATTTAAGATCACCCCTGATAAGAAATATGAATATATTAAAGTCTTCAAAAATGGACAAGAGTCACATTTTGATTCAGTGGGGGCTTAATGTATTATCATTAAATAAATATTTAGGCGATAATTTTGTTAATGGGGGATGTAGATGAAGCTAGGAATAAATAAGTGGTTTATAATAATAGGAACTGCTATTTTGATATTATTACTTTATTATAACTATAAAACTAAGGTTGATTCTAACGCATATAAAGCACCGACTGATTCACAAGTTCAGGAATTTATAGAAACTAATAATATAAGCTTTTTGGATAAAAAAGATATACACAATGAATATACGATTGTACCATTTTATGATGGCAATCAAGTTGGATTTTATACTTTATATTCAGATCATAAAGGAGAAGTTCAAAGTAGATATATTATGAGTTCTGTTTCTAAAAAAGAAAGTAAAGTTTTTGTTGCTGGAATTTCACCTAAAAATCCATATGCAATCATTATTATAATGGATGAAAGCTTGAAAAAAGAAACTAAAAAAGCAGTAGTTGAATTATCAGAAGGGGTTACTATAGAGGAAAGTGGTGAAAATAAATCAAGCTATATTTTAACTAATAATAAAATAGACGATGAAAAAATCTTTATGGGCGATATAAAATTATATAATTCTTCTAACGAAGTCATTTACTCATTAAATGAGAATTAGAAAAATATAAATTAATTTTCTTGACTTTTTTAAATTTGCATTGATATAATAATCAACGAAACATGTGGTGCTTTGCACGTAAATCTGATTTACGCACAAGCACCACATGTTTTTTATTTTATTATTTAGGAGGGTTAACATGCCAAAAACAAAATTCGAAGAAATAATTTTTACACTAATTATGGTATTTCCAATGGTATATATTATGACTGTTTATAATATTGCTATTGCAACAGGTGGATTACAATATGAAACATTTGTACAAGCTATTCTAGCTATGTGGCCAATATATTTAATAGCTTTTATAGCAGAAAAATTAATAGTAGGAAAATTAGCCAAAAAACTTGCATTTAGAATTGTATCACCAACAGATAAACCAATATTTATAATACTTGCTATATCATCATTTACAGTTTGCATAATGGCTCCTTTAATGAGTTTAGCAGCTACTATTCTCCATAATGGATTAACAATAGATATTCCATTATTATGGTTGACTGCAATAGTTAAAAACTTCCCTATGGCACTATTTTTACAAATTTTCTATGTAGGACCATTAGTGCGTTTGGTTTTTAGAACTATATTTAAGCCTCAAGCTGTAGTTAGGAAAGTAGCTTAAATGCACGCTTACTTCAATTTGATATATAAATAAATTTTATTATCAATTTCGTTCAGAAATAAATGAAGTTATCTTATTTGTATATTCCTCAGGGTTTATAAGTAAGGCAAGATGCCCACCCTCCATGTTACTTATGACAGTTGGGTGTGGCATTAATCTAATTAAAGCATTCTTCAGCTCATCACTAAAGATAGTATCTTCTTCAGAGAAAATAATCATCACTTCATCGTAGAAAGGTTCAAAATCCTCTGGCTTATGAGTTCCATACTCATTCATTAAGTCACCTATTAGTAAATCCATGTGATACCAATATTTTTTTGTTATAGATCCTTTTAATATATCAGCTATACTAGCTAACTTATGTTCAATTTCTTTATTAGGGGCAACCTTTTTAAATGCAAGTTTTAGGAATGGAATTAACAATTTTGTAGGGATACATTTATCTATCATAAGATTCTTTTTTAGTTTTTTGGGATTTATAAATTTCACTATATTAGTAATTCCATTGTACGTCAAATCATTATACATTGAACAAGTACCTGATAATATTAAACCTTTTAATAATCTTGGGTGACGTTTTGCCATAACTTGAGCAAACAAGCCCCCATAGGACTGACCTACCAAATACACATTATGAGCGTCAAGTTGACAAAGTAATTCAGCTAAAGCATCTGCAAGTTTAGCATTTGTATTAAAACCTAGTGGATAGTTAAATGTAAGTAAGCTATATTTACTAATAAATGAACTACAAAGTAGAAAAACTCCATCAGCAAGCCCCGTACCACCAGCTAAAAAAACTAATGTAACATCATTTTCAGGATGTAAATTTTTATAATAACGATATGAAAAATCACTTCCGTTTATATTTGCATTTTGAATTGGCATTACACTATTATATTTTTCAAATTCATTCTTTATATCTATCACAAAATAACCTCCCAATATATTAAATATCCTATGTGCACACTTGTGCCAAGCTCTATAAATGCAGTATAATACTCATAAAGATATTTTACAATATTTAGATAAAAAATGGGCACAATACTTAAAAAGTGTGCCAAAAGGCGTAGAACTTTTTATCGTTACTTTAGAAGTCAAATATGCTATATTTTATTGGGGATAGATTACCTGAATTCATGGTAAAAGTAGCAGTAATGGTAGAACATATTAATCCTGATGAAGTAGCGTTTACAAAAGATAATCAAGATAGTTATTACTATGCTCACTTTTTTAATATTGGTGGTTATTGGAGTATAACAACACGATGGTTAGAAAATGAACATAGAGAGTTACCAGAAGAAATGGCAAAGATAATTGAGGAAATTGTCTATAGAAAACTTTAAGAATATAGTATAATCTTTCTTATAATATAATAATTGATGAGGTACATAAATATGACAATTGAATTAGAGAAACATTATAATAAGTTTTGTGAAGATAAGAGGTTAACTAGAAAATATGCACAAGTAGAGTTTTTAACCTCTATGAAATATATACATGAATATCTAGGGAATAATAAAGAAGCAAAGATTTTAGATGTTGGTGCAGGGACAGGCAGATACTCAGTTGCTTTAGCAAATGAAGGTTACGATGTTACAGCAGTAGAACTTGTTAAACACAATCTTGGTGTTTTAAAGTCAAAAGAAAGTAACGTAAAGGCTTATCAAGGAACAGCATTAAATCTATCAAGGTTTTCAGAAAATACTTTTGATGTGACTTTGGTATTTGGGCCAATGTATCATTTATACACTCATGAAGATAAAGTAAAAGCTCTAGAAGAGGCAAAAAGAGTAACTAAATCTGGAGGAATTATCTTAGTTGCATACATTATGAACGAATATAGTGTAGTTACATATGGCTTTAAGGAAAATAATATTCGTGAAAGCATTAAAAATGGAAAGCTGACTGATGATTTTCATGTTGTAGCTAAACCAGAAGACTTATATGAATATGTAAGAATTGAGGATATTAATAAGATTAATGAAGCTGTTGGTATTCAAAGAGTGAAATTAGTAGCAGCTGATGGACCAGCTAACTATATGAGGTCTACTATAAATGCAATGGATGATGAAACCTTTAAACTTTTTATGGATTATCATTTTTCAACTTGCGAAAGAGCTGATTTACTAGGGGCAAGTGCTCATACTTTAGATATATTAAGAAAAGATTAGAATCTAGAGGAATTTAATGCAACCACTTCATGGTATGCTACAGTAATAAGGTGGACGTTCTAAGAAAAGAATAGGGAGAGAAAAATATGACATTACAGCAGTTAAAATATGTTGTAACGGTTGCGGATAAAGGAACCATTAGTGAAGCTGCTAAGGAGTTGTTTATCTCTCAACCTAGCCTTACTAAGGCTATTAAAGAACTTGAAAATGAAATGCATATTACTATATTTAACAGAACTAATAAAGGAATTGTAGTATCAAATGTTGGGGATGAATTTCTGGCTTATGCAAGACAAGTTCTTGAGCAAGCTAGCCTACTCGAAGAAAGATTTTTGAACCTTAAAAAGCAAAGTCCTAGATTTTCGGTATCTACTCAGCATTACTCTTTTGCGGTAAATGCCTTTGTTGATGTTATTCGAGAATTTGGCGGAAATCAATATGATTTTACCCTTAGAGAAACTCAAACCTATGAGATTATTGAGGATGTAAGCAGATTAAAAAGTGAAATAGGAATTTTATATACTTCTTCTAAAAATCAAGAGGTTATTATGAAACTAATTAAGCAAAACTCACTGGAGTTTCAAGAACTTTTTATAGCAAAACCACATGTATTTATTAGCTCAAAACACCCGCTTTCAGATAGAGAGGTTCTTACTTTAGAAGAATTAGATGACTATCCTTATCTTTCTTTTGAACAAGGGGATTATAATTCTTTTTATTTTTCAGAGGAAATCCTAAGTACCCTTGATCGGAATAGAAATATTAAAGTTAGAGATAGAGCTACCTTGTTTAATCTAGCCATTGGTTTAAATGGGTACACAGTAAGTAGTGGAATAATAAGCAAAGAATTAAATGGAGAAAACATTATAGCTAAACCTCTTATGGTCAATGAGTATATGCGTATAGGAACAATTACTCAAAAGAATATGCCTCTTAGTAGGTATGGAAAGGCATATATGGAGTCTTTAAAAAGACACGTATCTGAATATGTTTAATAGAATATTAATGTGTGCTTGATATAGTTTAAAGCTATAACAAACACACATTTTTTAGTATTTTTAAATATCATAAATATAACTTATACTTATTTTAAAGAGAAAAAACAATTTAATTTAAATAAGTTAGGAGAGGGTAAAATGAGTAATAATGCACCTTTTAAATATGATATTGTAGGAAGTTTTTTAAGACCAGAGGAGTTGAAACAAGCAAGAAGTGAGTTTGCTGAAGGGAAAATAAGTGGAGAAGAATTAAAAAAAGTTGAAGATAAAGCTATTATAGATTTGATAGAAAAACAAAAAGCAGTAGGACTTCAAGTTATAACAGATGGAGAATTTAGAAGAAGTTCATGGCATCTTGATTTTATGTGGGCATTTAATGGAGTTGGACATGCGAAAACTAAAACAGGAATACCATTCCATGGTGAGCCAGCATTAATTGATGACACATTCCTTACTTCAAAATTATCTGTTGAAAATCATCCATTTGTTGAACATTTTAAATTTGTAAAACAATATGAAGATGAGGGTAGAGTTGCACGTCAGACAATACCAGCGCCAGCACAATTTTTATTTCAAATGATAACGGCTGGAAATCAAGAGAGTACTAAAGCTATTTATGAAAATGAAGAAGATTTAATTCAAGATATTGCTGATGGATATAAAAAAGTAATTAAAGAGCTCTATGAAGCAGGTTGTAGAAATATACAATTTGATGATTGTACTTGGGGAGTTTGCGTAGATCCTAATGCTTGTCTAATACTTGGAACTGATGAAGCTGGACTAAAAAAGGTTATTGATAAATTACTGAAGGTTAATAATCTTGCAATTGAAGATAAGCCTGAAGACTTAGTAATTACAACTCATATATGTCGTGGTAACTTCCATTCTACTTGGGCTTGCCAAGGTGGTTATGGGCCTGTAGCAGAAGATCTTTTCCAAAATGAAAATGTTGATGCTTTTTACCTAGAATTTGATGATGAACGTTCAGGTAACTTTGAACCACTTAAATATGTTAACAGTAATAAGAAAGTTGTATTAGGACTTATAACAACAAAATCTCCAGTGCTTGAGGATAAAGAAACTATAATAAACCGTATTAAGGAAGCCTCAAAATATGTTCCATTAGATCGCTTATGCCTAAGCCCACAGTGTGGTTTTGCTTCTACTGAGGAAGGAAACAAAATAACAGAAGAAGAGCAGTGGGCAAAACTTAAATTAATACAAGAAATAGCTAAAGAAGTGTGGAAGTAATTAAAATAATGAATATATAAATTTAGCTATAATAAAATTCCCTATTGGTAATCATATAAGTTATCAATGGGGAATTATTATATTTATGATTACTCTTTTATTTCTTTAAATAACTCATAGGCCTTCTTACGTGCCTCTTGTAATATTTCATCACCTAATTTCGTGCTTTTATAATACTTTCTTATTTTTCCGTCTACCAATTTTTCTTCTTTTTCTAATAATCCTTTTGATTCCATCCCATGAAGTAGAGGGTATAGAGTCCCAGGACTCATATCATAACCATGTTCTCTAAGTTCTTCTATCATCCAAGAGCCATAAAAGGGTTCTTTTTTTGCATGATGAAGAATATGGATTTGAATAAAACCTAAGAAAAATTTTCTTAAAATTTGTTCTTGCATTATATATCACTCCTATGTATAATTTAGATATCGGCACTCGATATCAGTGTCTGATATCATTATATCACTGAGTTATTCTAAATTCAAGTAATATAGAGATACTAAATTAAGATTGGAAGGAGGCTAAATTATGGGATTCAATGAAAATATTAAAAAAGAAAATAGAGTTGGCTGGGGAAGTTTTTTGAAGGATGTATTTATTTGTTCTTTAGGTTCTTATGGAGGCCCAGAAGCTCATTACAGTGTGTTTACAGATCAAATGGTAATAAAGAAAAAGTATTTAAAGGAAGAAGAATTGGTAGAGTTAATTGCTTTATGTAGTATTCTTCCAGGCCCTAGTAGTACACAAACCATTGTAGCTATAGGTTATAAAGTTGGGGGACCATTTTTAGCATTTTTAACAATGTTAGTTTGGGCACTACCAGTAATTACAGTGATGACCTTGCTTTCCTTCATATATCAATTTTTGAATAGCAAAAATATATCTGAAGCTGGACTCCGTTATATTGGTCCAATGGCTGTAGGATTTATTGTGGTAGCAGCATATAGAATTGGTGTAAAAGTTGTAACAGATAAGATTACCATAGGATTATTCCTACTTGGTGCTATAACAACTTATTTTATTCGTGAGGCTTGGGTTTTTCCACTGGTTTTAATTATTGGTGGAGTTGTTAGTATTATAACTTCTAAAGAGAAAAATCTTTGGAATAGAGTTAAAATAAATCCCCCTTGGGTCTATTTAATTGCTTTTGTTGTTATAACATTTGGAAGTATTGCTCTTACATTATTATGGGATAATAAAATAGTTCACTTGTTTGAGAGTTTTTATCGTTATGGTTATTTAGTTTTTGGTGGAGGTCAAGTAGTGGTTCCTGTTATGCATAGTGACCTCGTACAAGTGAATCAATATATGACAAACGAAGAGTTTTTAACTGGTTATGGTCTCGTTCAAGGATTACCTGGTCCAATGTTTAGCTTTAGCGCTTATGCAGGAGGTATGGCAGCACGTGGAGGAAGTGTATTAACTCAAGTTTTAGGAGCTTTAGCAGGGGGAATAGGAATATTTTTACCAGGACTTCTTTTAATCTTCTTTATTTATCCAATATGGGAGAATCTTAAGAAGATTAAAGGAATAAAAGTATCCTTAAAAGGAATAAATGCTGTTGCTGGTGGATTAATTTCAGTAGCTGCCGTAATTTTAATGCAAAAAAGTGGATTAGTAATTGATAATATTATTGTCACACTAATTACCATGGGACTATTAATATCTAAAAAAATACCAGCACCAATTATTGTAGTTTTAGCAATAGTTACAGGATTTATTATATAAATTATGTATCTCGAGAATTTAAAGTCATTACAGGAAATGTTGTAATGACTTTTGGTTATTTTTAGCAAAAAAATCAAGAGAAATTATGTAATGTTATGGTATAATATTATGGAGTTTATATATAATTTATAATTAAACAGGAGTATGGTATGTATAAAATTTTGATTGTTGAAGATGATACGATAATTGCAAAATCAATAAAAAACAGATTAGATCAATGGAGTTACGAAGCAGAAGTTGTTGTTGATTTTAAGGATGTTATCGCTCAATTTATAGAGTTTGATCCACAACTTGTGTTATTAGATATTTCTTTACCTTTTTTCAATGGCTACCATTGGTGTAGTGAAATTCGTAAAATATCAAGTGTACCTATAATTTTTATTTCCTCTATGTCTGATAATATGAATGTTATCATGGCAGTAAATATGGGAGGGGATGACTTTATCTCAAAACCTTTTGATTTAAATATTCTTGTAGCAAAGGTTCAGGCACTTATTAGAAGAACTTATTCCTTTGGTGGAAAAATGGATATCATAGAACACAAGGGAGTAGTTTTAAATCTTAGCAGTACAAGTCTTGAATATAACAATAATAAAATTGAACTTACAAAAAATGAATTTAAAATACTTCAGATTTTATTTGAAAACGTTGGTAAAGCCATTTCTAGAGAAGATATAATGACAAGACTTTGGGAAAGTGATAGTTATATAGATGATAATACCTTAACTGTTAACGTTACTAGACTTAGAAAAAAGCTATCAGATGCTGATATTTTAGATTTTGTTAAAACAAAAAAAGGTATTGGATATATGGTGGAATAAGATGAACATTATATTAGGTTATATTAAAGATCATATAAAAGCACTAATAATTAACTGTATTTTCATTTCTATATTTGTAGTAGTTTTCTATTTATATTCATTACCCTTTGAAACAATTTTCTATGGACTTCTTTTGTCAGCTGTAGTAGGAGCTTTTTTTATTGGTTTCGATTTTAATAGATATTATAAAAAGCATAAAGGGCTAGCTTATATAGAAAAACATGTTAATTTAGGAATCGATAATATGCCTTTAGCTGATAATTTAATAGAAGCTGATTACCAAAATATTTTAAAAAGACTTTATGAGCAAAGTACAGAACTCATCTCAAAAACAGATATTAAACAAAGTGAGATGATTGATTATTATACCCTTTGGGCTCATCAAATAAAAACACCAATAGCAGCAATGAGACTGCTTCTTCAAAGTGATAAGAGAGAAGAAAATAAAGAATTACTAGAACAAACCTTTAAGATTGAACAATATGTAGAAATGGTGCTTAGTTATTTAAAAATAGATGGATCCTATTCTGATTTGGTATTTCAACATTATAAATTATTAAATATAATAAGGCAAAGTGTTAGAAAATATGCTCATATGTTTATAAGAAAAAATATATCACTTGAGTTAATTGATATGGATTGTACAGTACTCACTGATGAAAAGTGGCTTTCATTTGTAATTGAACAGATACTTTCTAACTCTTTAAAATATACAAGAAGCGGCAAAATATCAATTCGTATGCATGAAACCAAAGAAAAAGTTCTTATAATTGAGGATACAGGAATAGGGATAGCTGAAGAAGATTTACCTAGAGTATTTGAAAAAGGATTCACAGGATACAACGGACGGATGGATAAAAAGGCAACTGGAATAGGGCTTTATCTTTGTAAAAAGATTTTAGATAAACTGTCTCATAAAATAACCATTAAATCTAATGTAAATGAGGGGACTATGGTGGAGATAGATCTTTCATCTATAAATACAATAATTGAGTAGATAAATGAATTGAAAATCTTAATGGAGGTAAAAAATGAACAAGGAAATTATTGCGAGAGCAGGAGAGATTATAAGGTATCAATTGAGATGAGAATTTAGTAATAAGATATAAATTAAAAGATAAAGTCAATAAGGAAGAATGATAAATTTATGAAAAATCGAAATATAAAATACCCAATAGAATTGGTGGTTTCATTATTGTGTGATAAGTGGAAATTTATAATTTTGTGTAAGTTAAGAAAGGACAAAAAAAGATTTAGTGAACTCCAAAAAGAAATTGAAAATATAAGTGCGAAAGTTTTGACAACACAATTAAAAGAATTAGAAAGTAATGGATTTATAAGAAGAGATGTTTATTCATCTGAGGTACCAATCAAGGTAGAATACTCGTTAACAGAATTAGGTGAAGGTTTATATCCAGTAATGAAGTCTATGTTTGATTGGGGAATGCAGAACAAAGGTAATTTTACAGAACAGTATAATATTAATATAAATGAGAATTTAAATTTTCCAAAGTAATAAAAAGGTTAATCCGTGCCAAGCTTATAATGGTACAGATTAACCTTTTAAGTTAAGAATAGTTCTGGTTTTCTTGGTTTGTTGGAAAAATTAGCTATAAGCATGTCCTGCATATTTTTATATGCTGTATGTGTCATAGCTTTAGCGTGTAGAGGACACCTCTTTATACAACTATTACATTTTATACATTTAGATGAATCAATAGTTCTGCAGTCAGAAAAATCTATAGCTGAAGTGGGGCAATGTTTTGCACATATACCACATGTAACACACTTTTCATTAGTTTCTGGAACCATTGGTACCATAGGAATATTTTTTATCACAAAAGGTCTATTACCAGGTAATAATAAAGTATCTAAATCTGTTAAAGAATTAATTTCTTTTAATCTTTTTGTAATAGCTAATCCAAAATCAGTTGCAATTTTTAAATCTTCAACATCTGGTCTTCCTGTAGCTAATTTATTTGTTGATGAATGTTCTGTAATAAATGTTGCTGCGCCTAATGCTATAAATCCTTTTGACGTAAAAATATCATATTGTTCTAGAAGTGCATCTTCATAATCTCTATTACCATAAGTAGATATAAATACTCCTAGTGTATTATTAGCAATAATCTTGTCTAAATAATTATGTAGTAATCTTGGAAATCTTCCCGCATAAGTTGGCATACCTATTATAACTAAATCATCACTGGAAAAAGTTATGTTATTAACTCTGTTTTGAGGTAATGTAATATTAAATTCTTCGTAGTTTGAATCTATAGAATTAGCTATAGACTTTACAATTTTTTTAGTTCCATCAGTAGGGCTAAAATATAATACTTTTATATTCTTATCCATGTAAATCATCCCTTCAATTTTGATAAAACTAATATATCAAAGCAATGATAATATAACAATAATGCACTTTAAAGTAAGTTAATTACTTGTTGGTAAGTAGGGTAGTAATTTATAGTATGATTAAATAAAAACAGAGCACTATTAGTTATTATAAGAAACCTCATTTAGCATAGGTTTGTTTCACATCATTTTTTAGAATATGGCGTTATCCCATTTTTATATAGGTTATCTACTAACTTTATCAAATCTTCTTCAGGTAGATCCTTTCCTTGTTGGAGCCAAAGACGAAATAAGGAAAGTGATGTTGATATGTGAAACTCAATCAAGTAGGGGCTTAAAAAATTATATTCTGGTAAGTTCAAGGCTAATCTATCAAATGGAATTTCTTTTTTCAAGCGTGCTAAAAAATGAACACTCCCATAATCACCCAAAAGTGCCTTAAGAGTTGAGATGTGATCACTTTTTTCTAAACAATGCAGTGCATCTTGTATAGGATCAGTAGATGGTTTCTTATTCATAAATTCCTCTTTTATGTAGCTCAATAAATCATTTTCAACAAAGTCTAACAGTTCATAAATATCAGAGAAGTATTGATAAAATGTGCTGCGGTTATATCCTGCCTTGCTTGTAATATCCTTAATAGATATTTTTTCGATAGGCTTTTGACTATATAACTCACAAAAAACATCTATAAAGGTTTGTCTTGTTTTTTCTGTAATTTCGGGTTGCTTTTTCATTTTAGCCTCCTTTAGCAAAAAATCATCCAACAAATAATAAAAATCTGATGGTTGATAAAGCCATAATAAAGATTTACAATCCTATTATACAACGCGTTGTCTGATAGTCAATAGAGAATATTATGAATAAGTAGGAGTGGTTTTTATGTTAGTAAAACAAGATAAAATTTTAATTTTTGGTGCAGGTGTTATAGGAAGCATATACGCAATGAAATTCATTGAAGCAGGGCTTGATGTTACAATTTTTGCACGTTCTAATAGATTTAAATCATTGAAAGAAAATGGTCTACAATATAGTGAAAAAGGTGAGGTTAAATCTATAAAAGTAAATGTCATTGATAAGCTTGAGAATGATGATGTATATGATTTTATTTTCGTTACAGTTCATTACGATCAATCCGAATCAGCTTTATTGGCACTAAAAGACAATCAAAGCAAAAATATAGTTATGATGACAAATTCTTCGATGGGGTTTTCGACCTGGCAAAATATTGTTGGAGATAGGATTTTACCAGCTTTTCCTGGTTTTGGCGGGCAGATTAAAGATGGAATACTGTATGCTCGATTTGCGCCAAAGTTTCTAATAGCTACTATGGTTGGAGAAATTAGTGGCTTAGAGACAGAACGTATAGAAAACCTATCAAAAATATTTAAAACAGCAAAACTTCCCTGCACAATTAATAAGGATATGGAAGCCTATCTAATAACACACTCAATATCGGATATTGCACTTTTGGGCGGTTTATATTTTGAAAATAATATAAGTGATGAAAAAAAAGCACACAAAATAACAACCACTTTAAAAACGTATTTAAGGGCAATACAAAAAGCTGGAGTTGATATTAATCCACCTGTATTTAAAATTATGCTTAAATGTCCTAATTTTGTTCTGGATTTTTTCTTTAATATATGGCTAAGAGCTAAATTTGTGAAGGATATGATGCTACCAGATTATGCAAGTAATGCAACCAACGAAGTTGTGAAGCTGAAGAGTGATTTATTAAAATTTTTAAACCAAAAGGGTGTTACAATATAAGTATGAATAAAGGATAATAATAAAAACAATGGAGGAGGTTCTCCTTCTTTTTTGTTTTAAGAAGAATACAAAACTAATTAATATCTCATTACTTGCTACAAATATAAAAAGAAAGTATAATTATTGATAATATCAACTAATTTGGAGGCAGGTATGAATAAGGAAGAAATAATTAGAAAAGAGGTAAGATTAATAGTGAGAGAATTAGGTTTACTTAATCGCAATTGCTTAAATTCTGACATGACACTTGCTCAAGCTCACATATTAAACTATCTAAAACTAAATGGAAAAACTCCTTTTAATGAACTATTAATAAATTTGGGTATTGATAAGGCTTCACTAAGTAGAATAATTAACAATTTAGAAACTAAAAATTATTTAGAACTGAAAAAGTCCGAAACTGATAAAAGAATGAAAGATATTTGTATTCTTCCATTAGGGATGGCAGCTATAAATGATGGAGATTATAAAGCAAATAAATTTATTAATGAAATTCTAAATTTAGGAGATAGTGAGGATACAGAAGATATTATAAGAGCCTTTAGAACATTTCGTATTCTTGCATTAAAAAATAATCTTAAAAAGAATGATGCTAGAATATTAATAGAAAGAATCTCAGAAAATTATAAGGCAGAGGCAATTAAATTAGCAACAGATGTATTTACTAATGAGCAAAGCATTCCAGCAGAATTGGTTCCAGTTAATGATAACTTAAAACCAGTTTGGTGGTGTGCAAGAGTAGGAGAAGATATTATTGGAGTAACAGCAGCTTGGAAAGAAAAAGATAAATGGCATTGGGGAAGATTTGCTGTTGATAAAAGATTAAGAGGTATAGGAATCGGCCAGAAGCTAGCGATGTTTTCATTAAAAGAAATTTTTAATTCTTATACTGAAGAAATCTATATTGAAGCAAGAGATGCAACTGTAAATATGTTAATGAAATATGGATGTAAAATCATTGGAGAAGCAGAAGCTTTTTATGATGAACCTGTAACTCCAATAACACTAAACAAAAGTGATTTTATGAAGAGATGTAACTAGAGTTAATATCAAGTATGTCAGAAAAAATATAACTAAAAAGAGGTATAAATTTATGATAAAACCAATAGTAAAAGATGTTTTGTTTCTAGGACAAAAATCAGAAGAGGCAACTAAAAATGATATAGCAGTAATTGATGATTTAATAGATACGTTAAGAGCAAATTTAGAGAATTGTGTTGGATTGGCTGGCAATATGATTGGAGTGAAAAAGCGTATATTGGTATTTACTGCAGGAAAACTTATTGTGCCTATGATAAATCCAGTTATATTAAAGAAAGAGAAGCCTTATGAAACAGAAGAAAGTTGCTTATCTTTAATTGGCTTTAGAAAAACAAAGAGGTATGAGACTATAGAGGTGGAATATCTTGATAGAAGTTTTAAGAAGCAAAAGCAAGTGTTTAATGGATTTGTAGCACAAATAATTCAACATGAAATGGATCATTTTGAAGGTATAATAATTTAGTTAAGTAATTAAAACAACTGTGTTGGTTTTGTTGCTACAACCTCAAAGGACATTTTAGAAGAAGATAATCCTGCAAACTCACTTGAAGTTGCTGATAGAAAACAAAACATAGAAAATTTAACCCTTGACTTTCCAATCAGGATTGTTAAGGGTTTATTTATATCTAAGAACAATCAACGTAGGAAAAGCCTAAACAAATTATAATGAATTTACAAAATATGTTATAATGGGAGTAAGAGAAAATTTGAGTAATAGATAAATAGCAAATTTGAAAGTGAGGAATAAGGGTGAATAAAAATAAATATGTGATGATTTTTATACTGATATCCATGTTATTAATTGGATGTTCTAAAAATTATATGACTTCCATTTATAACGATAATGAAAAAATATCAAGTGATACAAATAGTTTTAATCTTGATGTTAAGGAGCAAAGTATTGATGGTCAAAAATTTAAGGGAGTAATAGAAAAAATAGAAGGAATGGATACAATTTGGACTTATGAGGCTGATAAAGATACAGTGTTAGATATAACCTATCTATTAAATGTATCCAGTGGAAAATCAAAATTAGTTTTAATCTATCCTGATAGTTCAGTTACGACTATTATAGAAACTACTAAAGATTCAGAAGTAGTTGATTATGCAACAAATCCTATGCAAATTAAGAAAGGACTTAATAAAATCAAAATAGTCGCTGACGAGAATACAAGTCTTGAATTTAACATAAGTATTCCTAATGGTGAATTTGAAGAATTAGGTATGTAAATTACAAGTTTAAAAGGGGAGAACATAAATGGAGAGAATAGCAGTATTTGCAGACATTCATGCAAATATTCATGCATTGCAGGTTTTTATGGATCACATAAGTAAAGAATGTGAAGTATCAAAGATTTTAAATGTGGGGGATTTTCTTCAAATAGGACCAAATCCGGTAGAAGTTTTTGATATTGTTATGAATGACAAAAGATTTATAAACATTATGGGTAATAATGAACATGTCCTATTTAATAGAGAATTAATGAAGTTTCCTAAAGAGGAAGTGGAGCATCAAGATTGGGTTATTCATAAACTCGGGGAAGAGAGAATGGATAAATTAGAAAAGCTACCTTTTAAAAGAATAATTAATATTAAAAACAAAAAGATTCTTATGCTGCATTCAAGGACAAACAGTATTATTGAGTTTCCACTTTTATATAAAAAGAAAAGTTTAGAAGAATTTATAGGTGATTATGATGAGGATGTTGATTATGTTTTAATTGGACATACTCATCTACCTCTGTATGCTACAAATTGGTCATTAAAAAACATATTAAATCCTGGAGCTTTTGGGTGCGGCAAGGATGGTATAGTGAAGTTCATTATTATGGAGATAGACAATGAACTGGTTAACATTACTTATAAACAGTTAAGGTATGATAAACAAAAGGTAGTTGATGATTTTAAAAGGAATAACGTTCCTTATGGTGAAAAGTTTTGTGAAATATTTTATTAGGGGATCTATATTATGAAGGATAAATTTTTATGTGTTATGGCACAATATGATGAAGAAACTGAACAGAAGCTAAAGAAAATTCAAAATATATTATTAGACAATGGTTTTGTAGGAAAGCAAACGCCTAGTCTTCCTAATCATATTACACTTGGAACTTTTAAAATATCAGAAGAAGAAATTCTAAAAGAAAAAATAAAGAAAGTTTCTAATAACTTTCATAGCTTTGATATAAAGTTAAATAATATAGGATTGTTTGGGCTTGATGTTTTATTTATAGCACCTTTAGTTAATCATGAACTTTTAAATTTACAAAAGTATTTTAGTAGTAACTATGCTGACGATTTAGATTGGACAGCCCATACAACTATGCTAATAGAGAGCCCTGACGTTATTCAAAGAGCATTACCTTTAGTCTCCGAAAACTTTAAAGGCTTTAGGGGAAGGATTGAATCAATTAGTCTTTATGAATTCTGGCCAACTAGATTTATTATAGAAGAAAAACTTATTTAATAGTAACTAAAAGGCTTTAAAAGCGCATTATTACTATATATTCTTATATTTTTTAGAATAAAAGAATAAAAGAAGCTAACTTCTTTTATTCTTTTAAAGATTACTTCTTAAGAAGTTTTATTCTTACTAAACCATGCTTCACTAAGGAGCTGAATACCTTCAATAATCTCACTTTCAGTCATCCTACCGAAACCAATAAAAACCATATTATTAGTGTATTTATTTTTTTGCAACCAAAATATGGACACTGGATAAACTAAAACACCATATTCTTTAGCTTTTTCTATTAGTTCTTCTTCAGATAATCCATTATTTACTTCTAGCAAAACGTGTAAACCTGCATTTTTACCATGAATAATAACATTATCCCCCATAAATTCATTGATGGAATGGATTAAGATATCATGTCTTCTTTTATTTTTAAGAGATATTTTTCGCAGATGACTTTCCCAATGGCCTAAATGCATAAACTGTTGAATTATTTTTTGTTCAACTATTGGAACAGAAGTTTGGTATGTACTAAATAATTTATCATATCTTTCTAACAATGATTGAGGTAATATCATGTAGTTTAATCGTAAGCTTGGAGACAAAGACTTTGAAAAAGTTCCAATATATACGACATAGTCTTTTGAATCAACACCTTGTATTGAAGGTATAGGTCTAGAGTTATAACGAAGTTCACTGTCATAATCATCTTCAATAATAATTCCATTTACTCTTCTTGCCCAATCTAATAGTTGTAATCTTTTTTGAATAGGCATCACTGACCCAGTGGGGAATTGATGAGATGGCGTTACATAAACAACTTTTGCAGAACAGCTTTCCAGTTCCTTAAGATTTATTCCATCATTTTCTAAGCTAATTGGAACGACATCAAAACCGTGGTTATATAAAATCTCTTTCACACCTCTGTAGCCTGGATCTTCTACAGCTATTTTAGAAGAAGTATTTCTAAACATTTGGCATAATAAACTTAAACATTGCTCGAAGCCAGAAGTAATAATAATTTGTTCTGGTGTGCAGGAGACACCTCTAGATTTATGTAAATAATCTATTATTTCTATTCGCAATCCTTCTTCACCTTTATTGTTTGTGTAGGATGTCATCATCTCGGCATCAATAGATACTAAACATTTATTTGATAATCTTTTCCATAGATTTAAAGGGAAATCAGAAGCACTTAGATCTCCATATTTGAAATTATATTTATAATTATTATCATAATTAACATCAGATAATTTAATTTTAGATTCTTCAATATTTATAGAAGGCTCTCTCTTTAACTTAGCAATTAACATACTATCTAGTTTTTCAACTATATATCCGCTACCTGCTTTACTTTTAATATATCCTTCTGAACAAAGCTGTTGATAAGCACTTTCAACTGTATTTCTACTGACATTTAATGATGTAGCAAGGCTTCGTGTTGAATATAGTTTACTGCCCTCCGAAAGTTCTCCTGAAACTATACTTTTTTTTATTTGTTCATATATTTGCAAGTATAATGGGACTGATGAATTACTATTTAAAACAATCATTCTTTAAAACACCCTCCGTACAAACTGTATCCAATAAAATAAAAAGAATTGGCACTTTTGATGATTACACTTTGATTGTATAATTATCTCATAGGAAAGTCAATGTGCACAAATTAAGGCTTTTAAAAATTTTAATGTAGTTAAATTTGCAGAATCGCATAGGAGGAATTTAAATGTTAAATGAAAAATTACTTGAGGTTATATCACATGAAGGGGTAGTAGCTATAGTATCTTGTAGTAACAACGAAGCGCATGTAGTTAATACTTGGAATTCATATCTTGTTGCTACTGAAGATGGAAGACTATTAATACCAGCAGGTGGAATGAGAAAAACTCAAAAAAACATAGAACAAAATAATAAAGTTAAGGTAACTTTAGGAAGTAAAGAAGTAATGGGACATACCCATATGGGAGCAGGATTCTTAATAGAAGGAACTGCTAAATACCTTGAAGAAGGTTCAGATTTTGATATGATGAAAGAAAAATTTTCTTTCATAAGCAGGGTATTAGAGATAACTGTTGTATCTGCTAAACAAACAATATAGTTATAATAGATCAGATCGGATTTTCAAAATTTATAGCCTTAGACATTAAAGTGATTTGTCTAAGGCTATTTTTCTCATTTAATTATCTAAAGATTTTAAATGTTTATCAAATTTAAAGAAACAACATCCTAAAAAGCCTAGGAGAGCTATTAGAATATAGATTAAACCATTACCTGATCCTGTGCCATTACCAACAATATAAGAAAAAAATAATTGTAGAGTTGAAGGCTTGTTCATAAATGGAACTAGTAGTTTATCAGTTAAAACACCACCAAGGATGTAGCCAACTGGTATAGAGAAGTATTGTAAGGTATTTCTCGCTGAAAAAACTCGTCCTTGCATTTCTATTGGTATTTCTGTTCTAATAATATATTCCACGTTAGCTATTAAAAATGGAATTAAACAATTTCCTAAAAAAACAGCAATCATCCATATCTGATAGTTACGACCAATTCCCAGCATACTGTTACATATTAAGAAGGAAAATATCATTGTATTGATAATGGCAGGAATTCTTTTCTTTGGCTGTTTCATTAATGTTACAATGATACTTCCAATAATTCCAGCTACACCTATCATACTGCTAACCATACCAAGTTCTAATTTATTGTTTCCATTCCTAGATAAAATCATAGGTGCTAAGTTACTGTTATATATAGATGCAATAAAGTTTACAAAGGCCATAAAAATTATAAGATGGAAAATATCTTTTCTACCTAGAATATAATTAATTCCTTGTTTGCAGTTTGCAAAAAAACTTTCTTTTTTATCATTATTTTTTATAATATTATTTGGAATACTCACAAAAAATAACAAAGATATAAATGCAAATATAAAGCTGAACAAATCAAAAATAATAATTACTTTTAGCCCTACCAAAGCATAAAGTCCTGTAGAAACAATAGGCACAAATGTGGTACTAAAGGAAGTTGTAAAAGAACGAATACCACTTATCTTTGTGTAATGTTCCTTTGAAACTATTATTGATATCACAACATTTGAGGTTGGTTCTTGAAAGGCATCAACCACGCCTAAGGTAAAGTTAATTAAGTATAAGTAACTAATATTTAATTGATTGAAAGAGATTAATACTAATGTTATCAAAGAAAAAATAGTTGCAATCACATTAGATATGAGCATTACCTTTTTCTTATTCCAACCATCAATAAAACTACCTGCAAAAAAACTAAGTGATATAGACGGAAGTAATGTACAAATGGTTAAAGCTGATGCGGATATCACAGAACCACTATTTTCGTATGTCCACATAACTAATGCAAAACTAGTCATTTTATTACCAAATTGCGAAATAAATTGTCCTAATTGTAATATATAAAAATTTTTTAACTCATTATTAAATTTTAAGTTTTTCATTTTAACTCCACTCCTTAATTATAGTTAGTAATTAAGATGCAAAGTCAAAATTTAATAGATTATTACTCCATGCAATCTCTATTTTTAATGACTTTGCATGGAGTGAAATCAATAGTAAATTTCATAAAATTCACCTCTTTTGCCAGCAATGTAAATTAAAGTTATAAATTTAGTATAACATTAATTTTTATTAACTTACAATGCTATTTAATTGATAGAAGTTCATAATAAGGAATGGCAGCACACTCTTCAAAACCTATACTTTTTGCTAACTTAAATGACCCCATATTTTCTTTATGACAAGCCCAAACAGGCACATAGTTATTATTTTTGCAGAAGTTCAACATCTCAATGCATGCATATTTCCCTAATCCCATACCTCTATAACTTTTTGAGGTTTCTACACCTATCTCTAAATAATTTCCAATTATACAGGAAGAAAAGGCTATAGATACTATATCATTATCTTTCATTAAGGCATATCCAATGCCATCAGCTAGAAATTGCTCTTTAGAATTCCAAAGATATTTGGGTATAACGGCACCTTCAATATTATCATAAATATCTGAGTCTATTTGCTTAATACTATACTTAGCTGGAGGTTCTGAATTTACATTAAATTCTTTATATTTAAGATTTATTCTTGTCCATTTAATCACATGACTTTTTCTATTTTTCTCAATGAGTATATCAAGATTTTTCTTATCATTTGTGTGTTCTAATTCAGAATAATCTATTATCCTATTATTTAATATTTGTTTTAATTTATCATTCCACTTATCAGGATACACTTGAAGCCATTCTGGTTTTATTCTATTGTGAACTACATTTAATATATAATCAGAAAGACTTTGGTTAAAAGCTTCATTTTCAGTTTCTCCAAATAAGAGAGACATTCCGTAAAAATTAGCAATATAAAAAGTTTTAGGTTCGTAAATATTATCAACAAAAACACTTCCAGGGGTTTTGGATTCTAGTACAGCACATGCAAACATTGTATTAAAAGGAATCTCCTTTAACTTTTTTATTATTTCTTCATATTGGGCTACTTGTACTAATATCATTTCATTTTTCATACTAACACCTCTTTTATTCCTTACTATTTTAATTGGTATAGGTTGAGTATATAATATAAAGTATAGTAGTTCAATTATGGAAAATAAAATCTGTACTACTACAGAACTGAGGTGAGGAATTATGAATAACATAAGTAAAACAGATATAGTTAAAGAATTTATATTTAAAGAAATTAAAGAAGGCAAAATAAAGAAAAACATGCGTCTTCCAAGTTGTAGGGAAGTTGCTTCAAAGCTTTCATTAAATAAAATCACTGTAAATAAAGCATACAATGAACTTGAAAGAGAGCATAAGGTATATAGCATTCCACGAGGTGGATTTTATCTTGTAGATTCTGAAAATAATTCTTCTAGGCAAAATAAAAAAATAGATTTTGCTACGGTGAAACCAGATAGTAAACTGATTCCCTATAGAGAATTTGCACATTCAATTAATAATGCAATAGAAGAGTATAAAAGCACCTTACTTGATTACGAATCAACTATTGGATTGCTGTCTTTTAGAGAATCACTTAAGAATGAATTTGAAAGCAAGGGGGTATATACAACTTCAGACAGGATTATTGTGACTCATGGAGCACAGCAGGCTATAAGTTTGGTATTTCAGTCTATTTTTAAAAATAATAAAGGAAAGTTACTTGTAGAAGTTCCTACATATAGCATTGCATTAAACTTAGCTAGTTATTTAGAAGTAGATGTTGTGGGAATTGAAAGAAAAGAAGATGGATTTGATTTTAAGAAGATTGAGATGTTATTTAAGAAAGGTGATATCGCTGCATTTTATGTAATACCAAGACATCATAATCCAACAGGGTATAGTCTCACTGAAAATAACAAGAAAAAAATTGCTGAACTTTGTAATAAGTATAATATCATTGTGATAGAGGATGACTATTTAGCTGATTTAGGATATAAGAAGGGTTCTATGCCTATTCATTATTATGATATAACTAAAAGTACGGTTTATATAAAGAGTTTTTCTAAAACCTTCATGCCTGGATTAAGATTAGGGGTAGCTGTACTGCCTCAAAAATTAGCCGAATCTGTAGTAAATCTTAAATATATAAGTGACCTTAACACCTCAAAACTTACCCAAGCAGCTTTAGATATTTTTATAAAATCAGGTATGTACGAAAAACACGTTAAAAAAGTTAAAAAATCCTATGAAGCGAAACTAAGAAGAGCAAAGGAGATTATAGATACTCTGAGCCCTAATAACCTCATTTGGCATGTTCCAGAGAACGGAATATTTATTTGGGCTAAGTTACCTAAATACATAGATATAACTTTGCTTAAAAATAATCTTAAAAACCGAGGAATATTAATAAGTTCAATGGAAGAGTACTTTTTGAAAGAAGAATGGGAAAAAAGAGATTTTAATTATTTAAGATTATGTATTTCTAGCGTTCCAGAAGAAGATATCAGTAGTATTACTGATATAATTTCAGAAATTCGAGCGTTAATGGAAGCTCATGGTGAGAGGGATGTGACTTAAGGGATTTAATTACTTGAAGTTAAATACACCATTTTTTAAATTAATATTATACTTTAGAAGTTGCAACTTAAGGTTGCAAAGAATAATAAAAAAGAAGTTAAAGGTTGGTGTAAGATAATGGCAAATCCAATTATAATAAGTTTATTATAATGTAAAGGAGATATTAAAATATGAGCTTTGGACAAAACATTCAATTTTTAAGAAAAATGTATAAAGGAATGACTCAAGAAGAGTTGGCAGAAAAAATGGGGGTTTCTCGTCAAACTGTTTCAAAGTGGGAACTTGATTCTACCTATCCAGAGATGGATAAAGTGATATCCCTCTGTAATCTTTTTTCATGCTCAATGGATAAGCTAGTCAGGGAAGATATAAGCATGATAAATGAAGCCTATTCGAATATCAGAGTAAAAGAAGTTGATTCCTTTTCTTTTGTTAAATATGAAATTATAAGTAGAGAACCAGAAGAAAATGCCATGAAATATATAACAGAATGGGCTAATAGTAATGGAATTATTAACCCACAAATTATAGGGTGGGATTTTCCACACGTATCACAGGAGCAAATAAATGTGTATCATATGCATGGATATGCTGCTGCTTGTATTTTACCTTCTAATTTTGAAGTTGAAAGTAATGACTTAGAAATTATTACTCAAATAAAACAAGAATACGCAATTATTACAATCAAAGATCCCTTTATAGAAGCATTTACTCTTATTCCTAATGCATATAAGACACTTATGATATACATGGAAGTAAATTGTTATAAATATAAGAAAACTAAAGATATTCTATCTTGCTTTGAAAAGATATATGATAAAGATGGTGTTTGTTATATGGATGTATATATTGCTGTTGAGAGTTGATTATTAAATGAAAAGAGACTGCATTGTATCATAAAATATAAGTAATAATAAATGTTTTTATTATTTAAACCTAACAATAAAAGTCTACGTTACACCCACATAAGTAACGTAGACTTTTTTTATTTTGGAGAAGATTTTAGTAGAAGTCTTTTGATGGATTAGCTTCTTTTACCAAAATTATATTTAATAAAATAACCTTTATTTATGCTGAATTATGGGGATAATAATTCGGAATTATATTTATCTTATAGAGAAATAATATACTATTTTTGTAGTCATTTTTAAGGAGGCACAGTTCATGGAGCAATATTATAAAAAGTCACAGGAAGAGTCACTTAAAGTAGTGGGTGTTACTAATAAAGGGTTAAATGAAGAAGAAGTAAATAAAAGACGAGAGCAATATGGTTTTAATGAACTAGAAGAAGCAGCAAGAAAAAGTCATGTGCAGGTTTTTTTAGATCAATTTAAGGATTTTTTAGTGATTATATTATTAGGTGCAGCTATTATTTCAGCTTTTCTTGGAAAGTTTGAAAGCACTATTGTTATTATGGTTGTAGTTATTATTAATGCGATATTAGGAACTGTACAGCATATAAAAGCAGAACAATCCCTAAAAGGTCTTAAGGCACTTTCATCACCTATTGCTAAGGTTTTAAGAAATGGTCAAAAACTTGAGATTCCTTCAAGAGAACTTATAGTAGGAGATATTTTATACCTAGATGCTGGAGATTATGTTAGTGCTGATGGTAGAATTCTTGAAAGTTTTAGTCTTCAAATAAATGAGAGTTCTTTAACTGGTGAATCAGAAAGCGTATTAAAGTTTGTTGATGTAATAAATAAAGATGACGTAGCCATTGGCGATAGAAAAAATATGGTGTTTTCAGGAAGCTTTGTAACTTATGGAAGAGGAACTATTCTAGTTACACATATAGGTATGCATACTGAGATTGGTAAAATAGCAAATTTGCTAGAGAGTGCAAAGGAAAAGAAAACGCCACTTCAAGAGAGTTTGGACAGTTTTGGGAAAAAGCTTGCGATTGTTATATTAATCATTTCTGCAATTATTTTTGGTTTAGATATATTCAGAGGACGTAATATTGTAGATTCCTTTATGTTAGCAGTATCTTTAGCAGTAGCAGCTATTCCTGAAGCCTTAAGCTCAATTGTAACCATAGTTCTTGCTTTTGGAACTCAAAAGATGGCTAAGAAAAATGCCATAGTAAGAAAGCTTCATGCTGTTGAAAGTCTTGGAAGTATTTCAGTTATATGTTCAGATAAAACTGGAACCTTAACACAAAACAAAATGACAGTACAGAAGGTTTTTGTGGATGATAAGATAATTGATCATGATAGCTTAGATCACCACAAGGATTTAGAAAGGGAGCTAGTTTTAATGGCATTATTATGTAATGATGCTGTTACTGTAGAAAATAAGGAAATTGGCGATCCAACTGAAATTGCATTAGTTAATCTTGGTGAAATATATGACCTTGATGAATTAGTTATAAGAGAACAATATCCAAGAGTAGATGAAGTACCTTTTGATTCTGATAGAAAGTTAATGAGTACTTCTCATAAGTTTAAAGATAAGTTCACAATGGTAACTAAGGGTGCATTAGATGTGCTTTTGGCAAGAGCCACTAAGCTTGAGACTTCAGAAGGAATAAAAAAGCTTACAGAGGAGCACAAAAAAGAAATAGAAAAAGTAAATAGAGAATTTTCAATGAGTGGACTTAGAGTTTTATCCTTTGCTTATAAGGAAATTAATGAAGGAAAAGAAATTACCTTTGAAGATGAGCATGATTTAATATTTGTCGGGCTTGTAGCAATGATAGATCCACCAAGAGAAGAGTCAAAAGATGCGGTGGAAAAATGTATTGAAGCAGGCATAAAGCCAGTAATGATAACTGGTGACCATAAAATTACTGCATCTGCTATAGCTAAACAAATAGGAATTCTTAAAGATGAATCAGAGGCTATGGAAGGCTTTGAACTAGAAAAAATTAGTGATGAAGAATTAAAAAATAGAGTAGAAAAAGTTTCAGTATATGCTAGAGTATCTCCAGAGCATAAAATCAGAATAGTAAGAGCATGGCAGGAAAAAGGAAATATCGTTGCAATGACTGGAGATGGTGTAAATGATGCACCAGCTTTAAAACAAGCAAATGTAGGAATAGCAATGGGAATAACAGGTACAGAAGTTGCAAAAGATGCATCTTCAATGGTGCTTGCTGATGATAATTTCTCAACCATCATAAAAGCGATATCAAATGGTAGAAGTATATATTCAAATATTAAAAATTCAATTAAATTCTTACTATCAGGAAATACTGCAGGGATATTATCAGTTGTTTATGCATCAATATTGGCATTACCAATACCTTTTGCGGCAGTTCATCTTTTGTTTATTAATCTGGTTACAGACAGCTTGCCAGCAATAGCAATAGGACTTGAGCCCCATAATAAGAATGTAATGAAAGAGAGGCCAAGGAGCATAAATGTTCCTATTCTTAATAAATCATTTGCAATTGAAGTTATAATGGAAGGAATCCTTATAGCGTTAGTAACCATGGTAGCATTTCATATAGGATTAAATAATGGTGGTGCACATGTTGCAAGTACAATGGCTTTTGGTACACTTTGTTTATCTAGGCTACTTCATGGATTTAATTGCAGATCTAAAGAATCAATCTTAAAGATAGGATTATTTTCAAATAAAATCATATGGTTTGCAGTAATAAGTGGTTACTTGTTATTAATATTAGTACTAAATGTTAAAGCATTAAGTGGGATTTTTGAAGTGGTTCCATTAAGTTCAAGTGAATTTAGCTATATCTATGGATTATCAGCTATTCCACTTATAGTAGTGCAAGTTTATAAATTATTATTCGTTAAAGCTGATAAATAGAAGGGTGGATTTTGCAACCTTGAACAAAGATTTAACTTTGTTTGGGGTTGTTTTTTTAGAGAAGAGATAGTGGGCAATTAATCTAAAATGGGATATAATTGAACTCCTTCGGAAAGAAAATTAACTGAATGAATTTGATTAAGCTTCTTTCAGAGTCTTCTATAGGGCAGAAGTTAAAAGGAGTTTAATGAAATACCTAAAGGTATTTCTACAGGTCAGCGGTGCACTTCTATTCTGTAGAAGATTACTTGCTAATCTTCGTTGAACTCCTTTAGAGGAAGGGTTAACAGAATGAATTTAATGGAACCTCTTTGAGGTTCCTACAGAGCAGATGTGTATAAATATTTAAGTAAAAGAAGTTAACTTCTTTTATTCTTAAGATTTTAAATTCTTAACTTCTTGTGTTAAATGAATGAATTTGATGAAGACTCAGTAGGACATCAGTAAGTTGTTCATTTGATTTTCTACAGAGCGGTAGTGTATAATTTTTATATAACTAGTATAAATTGGATACGACGAGAGAACTAAAGATATATATTTAATGAGTTATTTTGGATAAATAGATGTTAATATATAGATTTATATTGGTTATATTTATGTATGTCTCAAAAATAGTAATTTATTAATATTAAGTTGGAAGAAAGGAATGTTGGATTAAGTATCTAGAGTTCAAATATTAAATAGATTAAAATAAGTTGCTTACATTAATAGGGAGATAGGGATTATGTTGGAATTAGAGATAAAATTAAGAGAAATAGAAGAATCAATTAATGAATATATAATAGATCTAGGTGATAATTACTTGAGTGTTCCTGCAAGATTAGCATATTTTGAGTTAGACGAGTATAGTAAAGTTATTATTGAATTGAATAAAGAGCGATATTCTATGAAGTCATATGATGAAAAGAAATATCTAAAGAGTAAATATCAGCAGGTATATAAAGCTAGTAAAAAAATGTACAGTAAACTTCTTAAAAATATCAAAAATAAAACTTTAAAAATTGAATGTGATATAAGATTAGAAAGTAATAAAAATTATCTTTATGAGATACTAGGTAGAAGCTTTGCATTTAATGAAAGGAAATTACTATATGAAAATATATGTATGTATATGGAATTTAAAATAAAACAGAGAATACATGAAATAAACATAGAATTACATAGACTAAAAGATTTTCCTAATACTTATATTAATACTATAAATAAATTTATAGGACCTAACTCAATAACAAAGTATGATAAGGATATATTTTTCTATAAAGATGTTTATATTGCAGTTTCTGAAATGCATCATTTTTCAGTTTTTTATAATGAAAATTCTAAAGAGGAAACGAAAAATGCACTGTTGAATATTATTGCATATTTTAATGGACAACCATACTTTTATTTTACAGAAAATTATAATTTTAATAGAAAAATAGGTAACTTATATGAACAGTTTGACCTATTAGATTTGTTAAGATTAAGAAAGAAAAATTTCTTCGATAGTAAAAGTGAAGAGCCATTTCATCTTGAGTTGCCAATTTTAAGAACAAATGTATATGAGGGCATATATTTTAAAGAATCTAATCATGAGATGCTGTTTGAACTATATCATGCATCACTAAAACAGTTTGAATCATTACCAAGGTGTGTGTTTTTATATAGAGTTTTTGAATATGGTGCAGAATATCATTATCTACCTATGTTTAAGCCATCAGATTATAATCCTGAAGATGCACTCAATTACTATGCTAATGAGGTCTTGAAGTATAACTTTATTCCTTTATACTATGTAGATTTTGGAACTTACGTAAGTAACGATGGCAAGAGTATTACAAAAAAAAGAAAGGCTAAGTATGTTAATTTTATATCTAAACTAAAAACTGAGATAAAAGTTATAAAAAAGGAATGGAGTGTACATTCATATCTTAAAGATAAAAGTATTGGGAGTATTATTTATGGAACAGGAAGAAATGCGACTGCTCATGGAGCAAGTGGTAGAAGAACAGCAAGATATGATTATTCTAAAAATTACAAACATATCAATGACGTAAATATTTTTCTAGAATTGATAGCTAGATATATAGTTGAAGCTTTGAATCCTCAACTTATTAATATCGTTGAGAGAAGAACAAAATATTACATTGAATACAACAATTATCAAAAAATATTTGGTTTAGAAAAGTAGGTACATATAAATCATACAGAAAGAAAACATTTTATGTAAGGAGCTGTTATTATGAGTATTTATAGACTCCCTTTAGGTATAAGAGTACCTGAGCTAGATGAATATCCTGATGGGTATGATGTTCAAAAGATAAATAGTGCTAGGAATTCTTCAAATATTGTTGAAGGTTATAAGTTAACTTCGGTACATAATGAGAAATTTACTCATTATGCTGAGGTTAATATAGATGCAGATAATGTTTGGAACTTATTTGTAAGTTTATCAAATAAGTTATTAGGAGATATTGCTTATGGTATTATTGGGTTTAAAGATGAAAAGCCAATCTTAAGTGATTTTTCTTATAAGCAAAATATTATTGATATCCTTAAGGAGTATAAATTTGAATTAACTAATGATGGGTATATACAATTTGGAATAGCTTATTATGATGAAGCTACAATGGATGAAGTATTTATAACTAGTTTTAAATATCTACAAGTATGGACTTCTAATAAAGATCTACTAGTTGAAGTACTAGAGGATTTTAATTTGCTAGAACAAGAAAAACTTAATTTTATAGATGAATTTCCAGTAGTATCCGAAGTATTATCCACAGATACTATAGAAGGAATTCGTCACTATTCAGAGGTAATAAGTGTGATAGAAGAGGAGTTTTCAAATTTAGAACATGCTCATTAATCTACTTATATAAATAATTATTAATCATATACCTTACATAAATGTAAGGTTAAAAAGGGAAATGTAAGCCTAAGTTATGGCTGTACATTTCTTTTTTTATTACAATTAATGTATAGTCAAATCAATTAATTGGAGGAAGTTTTATGAAATTATTAGAGGTAAATAATTTAAAAAAGATATACACAACTAGATTTGGAGGTAACCAAGTTCAGGCTCTTAGCAATGTAACATTTTCTGTAGAAGAAGGTGAATATGTTGCTATAATGGGGGAATCTGGCTCTGGAAAAACCACTTTACTTAATATACTTGCATCCTTAGATAAGCCTACCAGTGGAGAGATTTTACTTCAAGGTAAAAACGTAGTTTCTATTAAAGAAAGTGAAATAGTTGCATTTCGTAGGGAAAATTTAGGATTCGTATTTCAAGATTTTAACTTGCTTGATACCTTTTCTTTAAAGGATAATATATTTCTACCACTTGTTTTATCAAGAAAGTCTTATGATGAAATGGAGAAAAGATTAACTCCAATTGCTGCGAAATTAGGCATAAAGGATATATTGAATAAATTCCCATATGAAGTATCTGGTGGACAAAAACAAAGAGCTGCAGTAGCTAGAGCTTTAATTACAAATCCTCAGCTTATTTTAGCAGATGAACCAACAGGGGCTCTTGATTCCAAGGCTACAGATCATCTTTTGAAGCTATTTTCTGACATTAATAAAGAAGGTCAAACAATACTTATGGTTACCCATAGTACAAAAGCTGCAAGTCATGCAGGAAGAGTTCTATTTATAAAAGACGGAGAAGTATTTCATCAGCTTTATAAAGGTTCAATGTCTAATGAGGAGATGTTCGAGAAGATTTCAAATACCCTTACAGTCATTGCAACTGGAGGTGTGGTGAATGAATAAACTATTTTATCCAAAACTTGCAGCTATAAATATAAAAAAGAATAGTAAAACCTATCTGCCTTTTATAATAACCTGCATATGCACTATTGCGATGTTTTATATAATGCATGAACTCTCAATAAATAAAGGACTAGACGGTGTATCTGGATCTGAAAGTCTAAAAGTAATACTTAATCTAGGAACTATAGTAATAGGAATATTTTCAGCAATATTTCTTTTCTACACTAATAGTTTTCTAATTAAAAGGCGTAAAAAAGAAATTGGATTATATAATGTACTTGGGCTTGAGAAAAAGCATATATCTAAAATACTATTTTTCGAATTTCTATATACTTCATTATTTAGCTTAGTAGTTGGACTTGTTACTGGATTTATTTTAGATAAACTTATGTTTTTACTACTTTTAAAACTTCTTAAATTTGAGGTTGCCTTTGGTTTTACTATTTCAGTACCATCCATAATAATTACATTGTTGCTTTTTACAGGTATTTTTATTTCAACTTTATTATCTAATTTAGTTCAAATCAAAGTGTTAAAACCTATAGAATTACTAAGAGGTTCAGAACATGGAGAAAAAGAGCCTAAGACAAAATGGATTATGACTATTATTGGATTAATAGCTCTTGGTACTGGCTATGGTCTTGCTTTAAAAATCGAATCACCACTTGCTGCATTGCAAATGTTCTTTGTTGCAGTTATCTTAGTTATGGTTGGAACTTATGCACTTTTTACAGCGGGAAGCATTGTTGTGTTAAAGACACTTAGAAAAAATAAGAACTTTTACTATAAGACTAGTAACTTTATTTCTATTTCTGGAATGATGTACAGAATGAAGCAAAATGCTATTGGACTAGCGAATATTTGTATTTTAAGTACTTGTGTACTTGTAATGATTTCCACAACAGTTTCTTTATATGTAGGAATGGAGGATGTTTTAAGAACTAGATTCCCTAGAGATATAATATTAACAGCTTCACAAGCTACAAAGGATGAGGCAGAAAAGATAGATGAAATATTAGTAAGGGAGTCAAAAGATAATAGTATAGAAACAACAGGTAAATTCAACTACTTTAACAAATACTTTGCTGCTATAAATAATGATGGGAAGTTAGATTTAATCAATAAGGATAGCTTGAGTTCAGATGTTACTTTGTTACAATTTGTATCTATTGCTGACTACAATAGATTGGAAGGTGAGAATATTACCCTAAAGGATAATGAAGCTGTTGTTTATTCAAATGTAAAGAACTTCGATAAAAATAATATTACTATAGAAAATAAAATATTCAATATTAAAGAATCTTTTAATAAACCAATAGAAGCCTTAAAGATTAATATTAATGATGTAATTAATACTTATGTAGTATTCGTAAATGACATAAACGTATTGGAGGCAAATGGAGATGGAGCATATTATGTGGCATTTGACGTTTCTGGCTCAGATGAAAATATAGGAGTTCTCTCAAATAAACTTAATGAGAAATTTAAAGAAAATAATTTACAAGTTCATGTTGATAGTTCTGCTGGAAGTAAAGAAAGCTTCTATTCATTATATGGTGGTTTATTCTTTATAGGTATATTCTTAGGATCGCTATTCTTAATGGCTACAGTTCTTATCATTTACTATAAACAAATATCAGAAGGATATGATGATAAAAATCGATTTGAAATAATGCAAAAAGTTGGAATGAGTAAAGTTGAAATTAAGAAAACTATTAGAAGTCAAGTACTTATGGTATTTTTCCTTCCTCTTGTTACAGCAGTAATACATGTTGGATTTGCATTCCCAATGATAACTAAACTTCTTGCAGTTTTAAACCTTAGAAATGTATCTTTATTTATGGTAGCAACTATAATAACAATACTTGTTTTTGCTGCAATTTACGGAATAGTATTTTCTTTAACAGCAAAGGCATATTATAAAATAGTTGAATAGCTATATACTTAACTTTAGGATATAAAAATCAAAATTAACAAGTTTAATAAATAATGCCACTAAAAATACAAATTTTACAATTGAACCAAAGAAAATATTGATAATTATCAACGGATATGATATCATAAATTTATTAAAAAAGAGAGCAAAGATTACTTCTATCAAGAATGTCTTTGCTCTTTTTTTGTTTTACTCATTTATTTATTATTATTTATTTTTCGGCGGTGTATTAATGGATACTACAATGATTATTGACACGATATGGGTATTGGTTGCTGGAATTTTAGTTTTCTTTATGAACCTTGGTTTTATGCTGCTTGGTTGGGGTCTTATGTTTGGAGGAGACAACCCATTTATTGGGACTCAGAATGTTTTTATTTTGGGAAATTCTGATCTTTCCTTCTACGATGGAACTCTTACATCAAATGTTACCTTTTGGGGAAAATTCTTTTTCCAATTAGTATTCTGTGGTACTGCAGCAATAATTGTTTCAGGTGCAGTAGCTGAGCGTGTAAAATACATTTCATTTATTATCTTCTCTTTTGTACTAACGCTTGTTATATATCCAATCGTAGGGCACTGGATATGGGGTGGCGGCTGGCTTTCTACTCTAGGATTTATGGACTTTGCTGGTGATACAGTTGTTCACTCAGTTGGAGGTTAGGCAGCACTTGCTGGAGCATTACTACTTGGGCCGCGTATTGGAAAGTACAGTAAAGATGGTAAAGTCAATGCTATTCCTGGACACAATATGTCACTTGCAGTTATTGGATTATTTGTTCTTTGGCTTGGATGGTTTGGTTTTAATCCAGGATCAACTATGAGTTTTCAAAATCCAACTGATGTTATGCATATACTAATGACCACTAACACAGCAGCAATGGCAGCAGTATTAACTTCTACAGCTACAGATTGGATTATAATAGGTAAGCCTGATTTAGGTATGACTATTAATGGATGTCTTGCGGGATTAGTAGGTATTACTGGTAGTTGTGCTTATGTAAGCATTGAAATTTAACTTCTAATTGGAGCTATTGCTGGTATTCTTGTTGTTTTTGCAGTAATGTTCTTTGACCGTATAAAAGTTGATGATCCAGTTGGAGCAACAGCTGTTCATCTTGCTTGTGGTGTTTTTGGTACAATCTGTGTTGGTTTATTTGCAAAAGGAGGTGTTACAAGCCTTTCATCTAAAAATGGCTTATTCTATGGTGGAGGATTTGAATTACTTGGTGTTCAACTTCTAGGTATAGTTGCAGTAGGTGCATTTGTATTTGCTTCATCTTTCCTTGTTTGGTATCTAATCAAGAAAACTCTCGAAAAACTTGGAATTACTGGTCTTACAGTTACAAACGTTATGGGTCATGGTATGCAAAAAGGAAATCCTACTTACTTCAGAGGTGCAGCCGTTGATACAAAGTTACTTCCTAAGGTTAAGATTGATGTTGTAATATGTAATTAAAATTCGTACTAAAGAACATGGCTATGATGCATTACAGGATGAGTAATAGCAATATTTTTAGTATATAAAGTATCTTACGATTAAATAATAAATTTTTAAAAGGCGTAAAATAGTCTCTTTAAAAGGCTATTTTGCGTCTTTTCTATATATTTGTTGAAATTCCTCTCTAATCTTTTCTTAGTATTTTTTACTACATATGATTTTGTTCTATTTAAGTGTTGATATTTAAGTTTGGATGCTTGTCTCTGCCTATAACCAATCAATAACTATTATCATCAACACTTTCTTATAACAATGATATAAGGTGTTGAGTTTTTCTATAAAACCACTTCGATAAAAAACAATACCTCTTACTTCTAATAATTTACCACTTACCTAAACGATATTTACAAAGAAAAAGCATCTTAATATAATAAAAGCATGGAGAGTGGCAATATGAAAATAAGAATTGAAGTTGATAATGAAATTAGAGAAAACGAAATTATAATAAGGTGCAATGAGCTTACTGAGGAAGTCAAAAATATTCAAAGTGTGCTTGGAGATTTAATTTGCATTAAGAAAAGCATAACTTTTTACAAAGGAGAAACTGAGTATTATCTAGCTTTAGAAGAAGTTCTTTTTTTCGAAACAGAGGAAAGTGCCGTTTGTGCACATACCACTGATAATATATACAATGTTAAATATAAACTTTACGAGCTTGAAGAAATATTGCCAGGATATTTTATGAGAGTCTCAAAATCAACAATTCTAAACACAAATCATATTTACTCCATAACACGTAGTCTTTCATCCTCAAGTAAGGTTGAATTTCAAAACACCCATAAACAGGTATATGTTTCAAGATATTACTATAAACCATTAAAAATAAAATTATTAGAAAAGAGGAAATAATATGAAAAAAGAAAGAGTTTTTTGGGGATTTATATTTATACTATCTGGTATTTTCTTGATTGTAAGTAAGCTGGGCTACTTCCCAGATGTGAATCCTTTTAGTTTAATTTTGACATTCTTTTTAGTAGTTGTTATAGGAAAGAGTATAGTTCGTTTAAACTTTCCAGGTATTTTATTCCCAATTGCATTTATTTGCATAATGTATGATAAGCAATTAGGAATTACGCAAATAACGCCTTGGACAGTGTTAATAGCAGCACTATTTGGTAGTATAGGTCTTTCAATGCTTTTCCATAAACATGTTAAATTTATTCATCATAAACATTTCCACAAACATCACCACGATGACTATAAGTTTGAAAAAGTTGATGTTGAAGATGATGGCAAAGTTGCATTTAAGAGTTCATTTGGAGCAAGTATAAAGTATATAAATACAAATAAATTTGAACAAGCAGATTTAGAGTGTTCATTTGGAGCTTTAAAGGTATATTTTGATAATGCTGTTATGAGTAAAGACAATGCTGTAGTAAAAATTGATGCATCTTTTTCAGGGGTAGAGTTGTATATACCTAAGACTTGGCGTGTAGATATTAAAACTAATGCTTTTTTAGGAGATGTTAGTGAAAAAAATAGAAGTGGTCAAGTAATAACTAATACTTTAACCTTAGTTGGAGATATAAGTTTTGCTGGAGTAGAGATAATTTATATCTAAAAAATAAGAATAACAATAAGATGAGATTAGCAGTTTCTTTAGACTAATAAGTTTAAAGAAACTGCTTTTTATTTATGAATCATTATTTTTAAATAACTGAACCTGTCTATAAGATGTTATGTATTGTCGTTAATGTTAAAAAATGATAAAATTTACATATGAGGGGGGAGGGGAAATGAGTGAGTTAATAAATAATGCTGTAAAAGGTGTAAATATTATACCTACAGTACTATTAGGATTAGTTTTATTATACTGGATAACTGTAATTATTGGCGTCTTTGACTTTGATTTATTTGAACTAGATTTTGACGTAGACGTTGATGCAGATGTTTTTCAGGGAATATTAGTTTTCCTAAATTTAAGAGATATACCTTTTATGGTGTTTTTTAGCATTTTATCCTTTATATTTTGGATTTTATCAATGATGTTATATAGACTTCCGATAACACCAGGAGGTTTTATAAATGGTTTAATATTAATTCCGATCTTTATAGTTAGCTTATTGGTTACTAAGATAATAACAAAGCCACTTAAGAAACTCTTTAAGAAGGACTATGAAGATATTGCTCCAAATGGTGGAGTAGTTGGACAACTAGTAACATTGATAACCAACATTGAAGATGGAAGATTAGGTCAAGGAGAAATAAAAAGAGATGGCGCTTCTTTATTAATAAATGTGAAAGCAGAAAAAGATGATGATATATTTATTAAAAATGAAATTGCTTATGTTTATAGAAAAGACGAAGATAAAAATATTTATTACATTATAAAGATTGAGGAGTGATATTAATGACTTATGAAATACAACTTTTATTAATTAGTATTGGTGCTGGAGTAATTATTATTGGTGGACTGCTTGCAATGTTTTCTAAATTCTATCATAAGGTAGATCAAGGAAAGGTTGTTGTAAGAAATGGTATTGGGGGGCCTGTAGTATCCTTTGGCGGTATTTTTGTATTACCAATATTACATAAAAGCGAGATTATGGATATCTCTGTTAAGAGAGTTGAAATAGCTAGAGAAGGTAAAGATGGTCTTATATGCAAAGATAACTTAAGAGCAGATATAAGAGTTGCATTTTTTGTTAGAGTAAATCAAACAAGGGAAGATGTATTAAAAGTAGGTCAACTATTAGGCTGTGTAAAAGCATCAGATCCAAAAACTTTAATGGATTTTTTTGATGCAAAATTCTCAGAAGCGCTAAAAACAGTAGGTAAAAAGTTTGATTTTGTTCAACTTTATACTGAAAGAGAAACTTTTAAAAATGAAATTCTTCAAATAATAGGAACTGATTTAAATGGTTATGTTTTAGATGATGCGGCTATAGATTATCTTGAGCAGACTGATATAAAATTATTAAACAGCGATAATATTCTAGATTCAGAAGGTATAAAGAAAATAACTGAACTTACAGCTGAACAACTTATATTAGCTAACCAAATTGAAAGAGATAAGGAAAAAACTATAAAGAAACAAGATGTATCTGCTAGAGAAGCTATATTAGAACTTGAAAAGCAAAATGCAGAGGCTGAAGCTAAACAAAAAAGAGAGATTGCAATTATAACTGCAAGAGAAGAAGCAGAAGCTGAAAAAGTTAGACAAGAAGAGAGATATAAATCAGAAATGGCAAGAGTTAAGTCTGATGAAGAAATAGAAGTTGCAGAACAAAATAAACAAAGACAAGTTATTATAGCTATGAAGTCAAAAGAGAGTACAGAAGCTGTTGAAGCCGAAAGAGTTGATAAAAATAGATTATTAGAAAGAACTGAAAAAGAAAAACTTGTGGAACTTGCAAGTATAGACAAGCAAAAGGAAGTAGAAATAGAAAAGAAAAATATTCAAACAATTATAAGAGAAAGAGTTGCTGTTGAGAAAGATACAGTTATTGAAGAAGAAAAAATCAACGATACTAGGGTTCTTGCTGAAGCTAACAGAGTTAAGTCTGTAGCTATTAAAAAGGCAGAAGAACAATCAGAATCTAAGCTTATAGTAGAAGTTAAATCAGCTGAAGCCTCAAAAGAAGCAGCTGAGAGATTGGCAGAAAAAACTATTATTGATGCTGATGCTAAATATAAAGCATCTCAAAAAGAAGCTGAGGCAATTAAGATACTTGCAGATGCCAATATTCAAAAGGAAGCAACTTCTGGTATTGCAGAATCTAAGGTTATTGAAGCTAAGGCTGTTGCTGAGGCAAAAGCTATTGAATCTAAATCTCTAGCTCAAGCTAAAGCTGATAGCGCAATGGTTGAAGTTAAGGAAAAAGAAGGAACTGTAGAAGCTGATATCATGAAGAAGAAATACATGGCTGAAGCGGAAGGAATAAAAGAAAAAGCTAGCAGTATGAAAGCTCTTGATGAAGTTGGTAGAGGTCATGAAGAATTTAAGCTTAAACTTGAAAAAGAAAAAGAAATTGAACTTGCAAATATTAATATTCAAAAAGAAATTGCTGAAGCTCAAGCGTCAGTTATCAGTGAAGCTCTTAAAGCAGCTAAAATTGATATTGTGGGTGGAGAAACAATGTTCTTTGACCAGATTATAGGTTCAGTAACAAAAGGTAAATCATATGATCGTCTAGTAAAGAATAGTGAAGTTCTTACAGATATTAAGGAAACCTTTATTACTGGTGATCCTGAGTATTTTAAGAAACAACTAGGGGATTTTATGGATAGATTTAATATAACTTCAGAAGATATAAAAAACCTTTCAATTGCAGGTGCTATAAATAAGATGATGACAACTTCAGCAGATGGTGATAAAGCAGTATTAGGAAAGCTGTTAGAAACAGTGAAAAAAGCAGGATTAGCTGATCTACCAGCAAAAACTTTAGAAATCCCTCGTAAATAAGGAGAAGCATTTTGAATAGTATCGAAGATATGGAAAAAGGCACCTATGAGGTTATAAAAAATCGTCTTATTAATCATGGAGCAGATTTAAAAGAACGAGTTAATAAATTAAATATTGCTAGAAAAGAAACCTTTGGCTCCATAGAAACTAAACTTCTAGGAAGTGAAAGGATAATCACTGAAAACAATTGTGTCCCTAGAGATATGGCCCCAGTAGAGGATTTATTTATCTTTGGATACAATGTTCACATTGGTCTTAAATCAAAAACAGAGCTAAGTGATGTTTTTTCAATTTATAGATATATTGATAAAAAATTTATAAAACAGCCTCTTGATTTAATAAGTAATCAGGATTTTATAAATGATTTTGATGAGCTATATAAGTATTATAAAAACACCTTTTTTGCTAAGTTCACTATAATAGATCCTTATTTTTATATGATTTTTCAAACTGGAAAAAATCCTACAGATATTAAGGTGTTTAAATGGGCAATTGAAGGAAATAAACTTATATATGTAGATAGCAGAAGTGACCATGAGGTAAAATTTAAAAATAAAAGTGAATTCAAATTTGTAAAAGCTACTAGAGACGATCAAAGAAACGGTAGATATCCTCATATCTCAATATTGGACAAGGTCTTTGTTGAAACAATAAGAAAAGACTTAACAATTAAGATTGAAGATAATACAGATACAGGCCAGGGAATTTATTCAGAACCTGTAGAGGACATGGATCAAAGTCTTGATGACGCTGAAATATATTATGCAGACTTAGATCAACTTATAATACTAAAAATTAAACCTTACAAAGAAAATGATTTTAGATATTTCATTTTTAATAATAAGCTTAAAACCGTAGTCAGAATAGATTCAATTAAAGATACCTGTATTCTTCTTCCAGGACACCATGGAGTAATATTCCCAAAAGGATATTATCTTCAAACTGGAGAATACAAGATATTCGATATAGAAGCTGAAGGTTCAGTCTTTGATCAAATAATTACCTCCTCAAATGGAGAAGATTATCAGTACATTTTCTACAATACAAATAGTGGGGAATATCAAATTTACTCCTATAACATAATCGAGCAAAAAATTGATGTTCCTATAATTTGTAGTGGTTATTCTCATTTTAATAACGGAGAAATGATAGTAGCTAGACAGGAAAGTGAACCAAGAAAAAATCACATGCTACAACTATGGCAAACCCCTTATGTAGGAAAAAACTACGTAAGCCAAGGAGATAAGGACTCTATTGTATATAAAATTGGGAATAAAGATATTGTTAATGCCATGGCTGATTGTAACTCAGTATGTAAACTTGTTGATAAAAAAGATGGCTATCAAAGTATTTATGTAGATATAGTAAAAGAATGCGAAAGGATAATTGACTCCTACTTCTGGTTAGATAAAGAAGAAACCTTCAATTTAAAAGAAGTTCTTTTAGCTTTAAAAGAATCCGCAACCTTTGCTATTGGTGAATATGAAAAAGTATTAAGAATTAAGGCATCTACTAAAAAGCAGATAGAAGATACTCAAAAATCAACAGAAGAATTGTTAAAGAATATCAAGTATGGAACCTTCGATAATATTGATGAATATGTAAAAGCCTTAGCTGAAATCAGAAATACTAGAGGGAAAATAGCCACACTTAAAGAATTAAGATACACAAACCTTAATGTTGTAAATTCTCTTGATAAGGATGTTAAAGAAAAGTATGATGAATTCTCTACAAAATGTGTTGAGTTTTTATTAGCACCTGAAGGGTTATTACCTTATGATAAAAAAGTTAAAGAGCTACAAGGGGAGATAGTTAAGGTAACTAAGTCTAAAGAAGGTAGAGAACTTGAAGGGAAAATGAATGGGGTTTCAAGTGATTTAGAGCTTCTTATAGATATTATTAGTAATTTTAAAATAGAAGACCCAACAATGACAACAGAAATAATAGAGAAGATATCTTCATTATTTTCTCTTATTAATAATGGTAAGGCAAGACTAAATAATAAAATTGAAGAGCTTACAAAAAATGAAATGACTTCTCAATTTCATTCTCAAATAAAGCTTTTAAGTCAATCTGTAGTAAATTATTTAGATATTTCTGATACTGTAGAAAAGTGTGACGAATACTTAAATAAAGTTATGATTATGATTCAAGAACTTGAGGGTAAGTTTTCTGAATTCAATGATTATATACTACAATTAAGTGAAAAAAGAGAAGAGATTTACAATGCATTTGAAAGTAAAAAACAAGCTATATTAGATAAGATAAACAAAAGAATAATTGGTCTTTTTGATTCTGCAGAACGTATTTTAAATGGACTCAGTAGTAGATTAAAAAGTTTCCAAAGTGTTTCTGAAATTAATGGATATTTTGCTACTGATATTATGGTTGAAAGGGTAAGGGATGTAATCTCAAACCTGAATGATCTTGGAGACTCAGTAAAAGCAGATGAAATAACATCAAGACTTAAAAAGACAAAGGAAGATGCTGTTCGCCAGCTAAAGGATAAACAAGAACTTTATATTAATGGTGAAAATGTAATTAAACTTGGTAGACACAATTTTTCAATTAATACTAAATCTATTGATTTATCTATAGTTCAAAAGGATGATGCACTATTTTATCATATAACTGGTACAGATTTCTGGGAGAAGATCAATTTATCTTCTATTGAAAAATACAATTATGTCTTTAATCAAAGTGTAGTGTCAGAAAACGACAAGGTTTATAGAGGAGAGTATCTAGCTTATTTACTATTTGAAGAAGCTAAAGCTAAGAGATTTGAATCTATCAAAAAGCTAGAAACTAAATCAGAAGCTCAGCTGATTGAAATAGCACAAAAATTTATGGAGCCTAGATATCAAGAGGGATATACAAAAGGTGTACATGATATAGATGCCTCAAAAATCTTAAAAACACTATTAGAATTACATGAAAAAATTGATTTATTAATATATAAATGTGAAGTTAGAGCTTTGGCTAGATTGTATTGGAACTTTCTAGCTGATAAAAAGGTAAAAGAAACATTAAGGAAACGCTTAAAAGAACTATCTAAGGTTAACTTATATTTTAATTCTTCACCAAATTTAGAAAAATATATTCCCTATTTAGTAGGAAAAATGGAATCACAAAACAATCTTATAACCTTATTTTCAGAAAAAGACATATATGAAGCTTCAGAATATCTTTGCCTTGAAATAATGAAAGGGGAAGAATTCATAATAAGTAAAGAAGCTAAAAATGTATATGATGGGTTTATTAAATCCTTAAGAGATAAGAATGTTTTAAATGAATTTTTATCATCAATAGAAAGCAGCAAGAGTGATCTAGAAGGTCTTTATTATTTAATAAATGAATGTATAATAGCCTATAGAGATGAAGTTTTAAATGATAAAAATAAAGAAGATATAAATTTATCAATATTTGAATCATTAAATAGTGATGAGCTAAATGGAGTGCTAAAAGAGGTTATTGTATTATTAATAGAAAACAAACCTGAACTTGGCCGAGTGATTTATTTAGATTCAAAGGTGAAAATATCAGGACTTATAGGGACTCACTCTGTAATTAATAATGGAGATTATATTTTATCCTATATGAGCTTTATGGATAAGTTAAATGGATTTAAATCTAAAGAAGTTATTGATTTTATTGAGTTTCAAGAAATTAAAAAGAATCTTATAAAAGACTTCAAAGCAAAAATTCATCTTGATGATTATAAACCTGATGTTTTAACTTCTTTTGTTAGAAATCAATTAATTGACAAGGTTTATCTTCCTTTAATAGGTGATAACCTAGCTAAACAAATTGGTGCTTCAGGAGACAATAAAAGGACAGATTTAATGGGTCTACTATTACTATTATCTCCACCAGGTTATGGTAAAACCACTTTAATGGAGTATGTTGCAAATAGACTTGGGCTTATTTTAGTTAAAATAAATGGTCCTAGTTTAGGACATGAAGTAACTTCCTTAGATCCTGATAAAGCTAATAATAGTGGAGCTAGAGAAGAACTTAAGAAACTTAATATTGCATTAAAGATGGGTAACAATGTAATGATCTATGTAGATGATATCCAACATTGTAATCCAGAGTTTTTACAAAAGTTTATCTCTTTATGTGATGGACAAAGAAAAATTGAAGGTGTCTACAATGGAGTTAGCGAAACTTATAATCTAAGAGGTAAAAAGGTAGCTGTAGTAATGGCAGGTAATCCATATACTGAAAGTGGAGAGAAGTTTAAAATTCCTGATATGCTTTCAAATAGAGCAGATGTATATAATCTTGGAGATATGCTTATGGAAAATGAAGAAGCATTTAAGCTAAGTTATATAGAAAATGCATTGACTTCAAACCCTGTTTTATCTAAGTTAAGTAATAACAACTCAAAGGATCTATATGGATTTGTTGAAATGGCTAAAGGGGAACCGAGAGAAAATGTGTCTTTAGAAGGCAACTATTCTGTTGAAGAAATGAATGAATATGTAAGTCTTATTCATAAATTATTTAAAGTAAGAGATATCGTATTAAAGGTTAACCTTGAATATATATATTCAGCAGCACAAGCTGAAGAATATAGAAATGAGCCAGCATTTAAGCTGCAAGGTTCTTATAGAAATATGAATAAGATAGCAGAAAAGATCATTCCTGCAATGAATGATGATGAGCTATTCCTTAGAATACTTGCAAGTTATGAAAATGACTCGCAAACCTTAACTACAGGAGCAGAAGCTAATATGCTTAAGTGGAAAGAGCTTGTTGGATGTATAAACGAAGAAGAGAAAAAACGTTATGACGAAATTAAAGCTGTTTTTCTTAAAAATAAGTTAGTAAAAGGTGATGATAAAATAGGGCAGGCTGTTTTAGCATTAAATGGACTTACTGAAAATCTAAGCCTTATAAAAGATATTTTAAACAAAATAAATAATTAAATATAAAAAAACAGCAGTCTTCTTAATTAAGGCTGCTGTTTTTTATACTAAAACTAGATTAAATCATCTTGGCCATTTACTGTAGTTTGTTCATTTTCATTTATAGGAATAACTATACATTTTTGTCCATCAATTATCTGAGATTTAATTTGAGGTATCTTTTCAGGTTTTACTTGAAGTATAACATCATATTTAAAGGTATTTTCTTCATCGTCAGAACCTGTTGCCGAAGCTTCTTCTAAGGTCACAGTTTCTTCATCATTTTCTGAAGATAGAGGAGTATCATTATCTAAGGCAACTTCTTGCTTGACAAGTTCAAGCTTATTTTGAAGAACTTGTACCTGTTTCTTTAAACTTTCTTCTTTATTAAGTTGAGCCTTTACCTTAAGTGCTTTTGAGTCTATAAGGCTTTCAGCAAGAGGAAGATCCTCACCAAAACTTTCCTCATAAGATTTTTCAATCTTAATAGTAACTTCTTCTGGAATTCCGCTTTCAATTAGTAGATTTTGAACGTCTTTTTTATTTAATATTATAGGCTCTGGATCCACATCTTCATAAGTTGCATTATATTCCTCAATCATTGTGTTTAAATTCTCTTGCACTTCCATAAATATTTTATCAGCCTCATCTTCATCAACAAGTAAGGAATCTTTAATGATAGATTGAAAAGCTTCTTTTTGTATGGTTGCAGTTTGCTTTTTATAACATCCTAGAGCATGTTCCATTAACTCTGGATGAGTTTCTTTAGGATTTTTCGTGTAATACATAATGGAGTTAACATCAGTACTACGTTCAATAAAAGCAGGGAAAACAAAACCATTAGTAGGGGCTTCAACCACCCAATCTCTAATACGTGCTTTAATCTTATTTTCTTCTTCAAAATATCTAAGTCCAGGCTCTGACAGAGATACAGGGCATATTGCACATAAAACATATTCGTAAACTTCTTCTGACTCATCAATCTTTATGTTATCTTTAGTTTTAGTTATAACATCATAAGCATCATGGAATATAAGGATTAGAAAATTCCCAGTGTAATCATAATTGTCTATAATAGAGTCATAAAATTCATCTAAAATATTATCATCCTTTAGTTTACTATTTTTAAGCCTCATAAGGGAGATTTGTTTTTCATTTACAAACTCCTCATTGATTGGGAAATTAAGCTCTAGAATATTATTGCCTACAGTTCCAGACAAAACTTTTTTTGCTATTTCTAAAAACTTAAAATACTCATCTTCCTCTAGGTTTAGAAAGGTTTCTCTGAATTTTAAGAGAACATTTTTTTCTCCATTAACATAACATCCGCACATTTTAGTGAAAGTACAGTAATCTTTTTTAAAACGCTTTTTTAACTCAAGGACATCTTTTTTTCTCATATATAAACTCCTTAATTTTAATTTCTATTTATTGGTAAATTATTATTTCTATTATTAAGTATATAATCTTTTTTATAGAATTTAAAGAGCTTATTTATGTAAAGTTGAATATTATGCTATACTGTTTATAGAAATTCAAATGGAAATTAATATAATTAAGAGGTAATTTTTTTATGATTAAAGTAGTAGTAACAGATATGGATGGAACTCTATTAAATGAAAAGCATGAAGTTTCAGACGCTTCACTTGAAGCTATACAAAAGTTATATAAAAAGGATATAAGATTTATTATTTCTACAGGTAGACATTATAAAGGGACAATGAGCACCTTGGAAAAACACAATTTAAAATGCGACTATATAGTAGCTAGTGGTGCAGAGGTAAGAGATCAAGATTCAAAAGTTTTAAAACAGGTTCCAATGGATCATTCTAGCTTCGAAGATATTTTAGATAGAATTAAAGATTTTCCAGTAACAGCAAGATTTTGTTCAGATCAATATGACTATGCAATTGGATCTGAAGAAGAAGTGAAAGAAAGCTTAATTTTAGAGGCACGCCACTTTTTTTATGACGGAAGTCAAGAAGATATTGAATCACTTCCAGAATTTAAACAAAGATTAGATCACGTAAAATGTATTAGTTCAGTAGAGGATTTAAGGAAAGATAATATTTCTATTTATAAGATATTTATTTTTTCTCAAGATGAATCTATTATTTTAGAAATAGATAAAGCCCTTTCAGATGTAGAGGGAATTGTTTCTGCTTCCTCATTTGCATCTAACCTAGAGCTTACTCATATAAATGCTCAAAAAGGAATAGCACTAAAGGAGTACATAGAAATACTTGGATATAATATGGATGAAGTTATGGTTTTAGGAGATAGCATGAATGATTATTCTATGTTATCAATGGACTTTGGAGCTACTGTTGCCATGGAAAATTCTATGGAGCAGATTAAGAAAGTCTGCAAATATATGACTAAAAGCAATAAAGAAGAGGGTTTTGCATATGCAGTTGAAAAGATGCTAAATGATGAGCTCGAGGAATTAAGAATAAAATAATTTAAAATCAAAAGACTGCTATAAACTTAAATGTTTGTTGCAGTCTTTGTTTTACCGATAAAAATAATTTGGGCAAGGAATAAAACTTCTTATATGAGAATGTGAAAAATTTTGTGTGAATTATAAATTATGTTCATTTATATAACTGGAAATTTGCTTTCCAGTTAT